>NZ_JBSFPS010000105.1:0-30772 GCF_053588315.1 Streptosporangium sp. NPDC003464
GCGTTTGAGGACTATGACCCGGCTCGCGATGGGTCTCGGCTAGCTGAGGCGCTCAAGCGCGAGGGTGGATCAACTCCAGCTGATCTGCCTTTGGAGATCGCCACGTTGGATGTGCTCCCGCGTTGGTATCAGGCGGAGGCACTGGAAGAGTTGGAAGCCGAGCGTGAGGTGCATGGCCGTATGCACAACTTGGTTGTCATGGCCACTGGTACCGGCAAGACAGTGATTGCTGCACTCGACTATCGGCGACTTGCTGCTGCAGGCAAGGTTGACAGCGTACTGTTCGTCGCTCATCAAGAGAAAATCCTGGACCAGAGCCGGGCTACCTTCCGGCAGACGCTCCGCGATGGGGAGTTCGGAGAGAAGCTTGTCGCTGGGCACCGACCGAAGAAGTGGCGGCATGTCTTCGCTTCAGTTCAGTCGCTGGCCAACATCAATTTCGATGAGCTCGACCCGGCCCGGTTCGATATGGTGATTGTGGACGAGTTCCACCATGCTCAGGCCCCCACATATCGGCGACTGCTTGAGCATCTTCAGCCGCGTTATCTTCTCGGACTGACTGCTACCCCTGAGCGCACCGATGGGATCGATGTCGGTGTGTTCTTCGGCGGGCGGATCGCTTACGAGCTGCGACTCTGGCAGGCTCTTGAACAGCAGCTTCTCGCTCCGTTTCACTATTTCGGCATCCACGACGAAGTCTCTCTGGCCGACGTGACGTGGCGGCGTGGACACTACGACGAGATGGCGCTCAGCGAGCTATACACCGGGAACCACGCCCGAGTACGCCTTATCTTGCAGGCCGTACAGGACAAGATCGCGCACCCTGGTGAGATGCGGGCGCTCGGCTTCTGCGTGAGTGTCCAACATGCCAAATTCATGGCCGACCAGTTCACCAAGCATGGCATCCCTTCCTTGGCGGTGACCGGTGATACGCCACTTGATGAGCGTCGCCTCGCCGTACACCGCCTGAGAAAGGGGGAGGTCAACGTGCTGTTTACTGTTGACCTGTTCAACGAAGGTGTGGACATTCCCGAGGTGGATACCGTCCTGTTTCTGCGTCCTACGGAGAGTGCCACGGTCTTTCTGCAGCAGCTCGGTCGTGGTTTGCGTCGTGACCCGAACAAGACGTGTCTCACTGCGCTGGACTTTGTTGGCCACCAGCGCGCCGAATTCCGCTTCGACCTGCGGTTGCGTGCGCTCACCGGGTTGCCCCGGCGTAAGCTCCCCGAGGCGTTGCCGAACCCAACACTCCCTGCCGGGTGTCATCTCCAACTCGACAGCGTGGTGACCGAGATGGTCCTCGCCAACGTGCGCCGCGCCCTCCGCCTGCCATGGAAGGACCTCATCACCGAACTCCGCTCGATGCCCGAAATTTCTCTGGCAGGGTTCCTGGAAGAGACTGGTCTTGAGCTGGAGGACCTCTACCGGTCCGCTAAGGGAGGCTGGGCCGAGTTGCGTCGTCGTGCTGAGAACCGTCCCGTTGTGGAGGACGATGCCGACCGCAAGCTCGGTCGGGCAATCGGGCGTCTGCTACACGTCGATGACCCGGTACGGCTGGCACTGCTCCGCGACGGTTCCACGGACGATCAACGTCTGCTGGCCATGTTGCATGTTGCGCTGCTCGGTGGCGACGTGCCCTTCGACTCGGGGAAGGGGGTGCTGAACCTGCTGGAGATCCATCCTCAGCGACGGGAAGAACTACGTGAGGTGGCATCCATTCTTGAGGAACGTATGCACCGGGTCACCATGGAGGTCGCGGGCTTACCCCTGCGCCTTCACGCTCGATATGCCAAGAACGAAGCTCTGGCTGCCTTCGGTGTGGACCGTCCCGGTAACGTCCGCGAGGGTGTGAAGTGGGTGCCAGAGGCGGAGGCTGACGTCTTTTTCGTCACTTTGCGGAAGTCGAAGGGATTCTCTCCGACGACCATGTACAACGATCGCGCGATCAGCCCGACGCTCTTCCACTGGGAGTCGCAGAGCACCACACGCGCATCGTCACCGACCGGTCAGCGCTACGTCAACGGCGGTTCGACCGTGCACCTCTTCCTCCGTGAGAGCAAAGACGAGGACGGCTCCCTCGGAGCCCCACCGTTCTTCTACGCTGGACCGATGACCTACGTGTCATCCGAGGGTGATCGGCCGATGCAGGTCCTCTGGCAGCTGGCGCACCCTCTCCCCGCAGATGTCTTCCACCAGGCCAGCCTCGCTACGCCTTAGGGAAGGGGAACCCCGTTATCCTCGGGAGGTGGGCTCCCTGAGAACGCTTGTGCTGTGGGACATCGATCACACGCTGATCAATGCCGATGGCATCGGCAGGGACATCTACGCCCATGCCTTCCGCGCGGTCACCGGGCAGTCGATGGAGCGGGTCGCGGCCATGGCGGGGCGGACCGACTGGGCGATCACGGTGGAGACGCTCCGGATGCATGGCGTCGAGGTGTCGGATCGGCTTCTGGAGTCCTTTGGGACGGCCCTCGCCGAGGCGTTCGTCGTTCACGAGGCGGCGGTCTCGGAGCGGGGCAGGGTCCTGACCGGGGTGCGTGAGGTGCTCGACGTGCTGGCGGGCCGGGTCGATGTGGTCCAGTCGGTGCTCACCGGGAACATGGAGCCTCTCGCGATCGGCAAGCTCAGGGCGTTCGGGCTGGAGCACTTCGTGGACTTCGAGGTGGGCGCCTACGGGATGGACCACGAGGACCGTGCCGTGCTGGTGGGCCTGGCGCAGGAGCGTGCCGCCCGGAAGTACGGGGAGCCCTTCACCATGCGCAACACCGTGCTGGTCGGGGACACGCCGAACGACGTCCTCGCCGGTCACCTGGGTGGGGCGCGGGTGGTGGCCGTCGCCACCGGTTCCAGCGATGTCCGGGCCCTGAAGGAGGCCGGTGCCGAGCTGGTGCTGGAGGATCTCACCGACACGGACGCCGTCGTGCGGGCCGTACTCGTCGTGGCGGATCGGTAGAGCGGGTCCGGAGATCCGCGGATCTCGACCCCGGACGGGCCGGCGGTGAGCCGCCCATCGCCTGCGGCGAAAAAAATTCGTGAGGCCTGTCGAAAAAGCCGTCCGCCGATCGACGCGTAGGCAGAGGCACGTCAGGCCCGGCCGCGCGGCGGGGTCCGGAACCGGAGTCGAAGGAAGATCACCATGAACAAGGTCATTTCGAAGGACGGCACCACCATCGTGTTCGACCGGATGGGGGAGGGGCCGGCGGTCATCCTGATCGGTGGCGGCCCCACCGACCGGTCGGCGAACGCCCCGCTGGCCGAACTGCTGGCCAAGGACTTCACCGTGTTCAACTACGACCGGCGGGGCCGTGGCGACAGCGGCGACACCTTGCCCTACGCCGTCGACCGCGAATATGAGGACATCGAGGCCCTCATCGCCGAGGCTGGCGGATCGGCTCTGGTGTACGGCACTTCCGGTGGCGGGATCATCGCCCTGGAGGCGGCGGCGCGTGGGCTGGCCATCACCCGGCTGGTGGTCTGGGAGACGCCCTACATCGTCGACGACAGCCGCCCGGCTGTGCCGGCGGACTACAGGGATCGGCTGGTCAAGCTCCTGGCCGACGGTCGCCGGGGCGACATGCTGGAGCTGTTCTTCACCGACGCGGTGGGCATGCCCGCCGAGTTCGTCGCCCCGATGCGCGATCTGCCGTTCTGGTCGTCGATGGAGGCGCTGGCACACACTCTCGTCTACGACGCCACCATCACTGGTGACTTCTCCCTGCCCACCGAGCGGCTGGCTGAGGTCGCGGTGCCCACGCTCGTGATCGACGGCGGCACGACCCCGTGGATGAGCAACACCGCCGAGGCGGTCGCCGCCGCGCTTCCCGACGCGCGGCGCCGCACGCTGGAGGGCCAGCCCCACAACGTGGACCCGGCCGCCATCGCCCCCGCGCTGGTGGAGTTCTTCACGGCCTGAACCGGCCTGCCCGGCCTGAACCGGCCTGCGCCCGGCCCGCCGGGCGCGTGCCCGGCGTGTACCCGTCCTGCCCGACCTGCCCGGCGCGTGCCCGGCCCGCCTGGCCTGCCCGAAGCGTGCCGGCCCGTGCCCGGTGGCCGACGATCTGGAACGCCTCGTCCTCCTCGTCCCAGGGAACCCGGCGTTCCCAGGGAACCTGGCGCGACCAGGCGGTGCACGGGGACAGGCGGCGGCCCGTACGGTCGGGTGCATGAGCATCGGAGACCGGAAGGGCAGCGCCGCCGGGAGGGGCGCTCGTTGTGTAGGCCGGTGTCGTATGGGCCGATGGCGTTGGGGCGGGGAGGGGCCCGGGCGGACGCCCTGGACGCGCGGGTGGGTCCTAGCGTCGATCGCCGTGCTGGTGGCCGGGCTGCTGGCTTTCCCCGCCGCCGTGCCCAACACCGTGGGCAATCTCGGCAGCCTGCTGGAGACCTTCCTCCCCTGGGGTGGCCTGGCCGTTCCCGTGCTGCTGGGCGTGGCGCTGCTGCGCCGCTCGGCCACCGCGACGGTGGCCCTGGTGCTGCCCGCGGCGGTCTGGGCCGCCGTCTTCGGCGGGCGGTTGCTGCCCGCCGACCCCGGGATGGCTCATGACCTGACAGCGCTCCAGCACAACGTCAGCGACGAGAACTCCGATCCCGGGGGAACCGCGCGAGTCCTGGCCCGAGCCGGGGCCGACCTCATCGCGCTGGAGGAGCTGACGCCTGAAGCCCTGCCCGTCTACAAGGCCGTCCTCGCACCCGGCCATCCCTACCACGTGGTCGTGGGCACCGTCGGGCTCTGGTCCAGGTATCCCCTTACCGGCTCCCGGCCGGTGGACATCAGGCCGGTGGGCGTCGGGGGCGACTGGAGCCGTGGGCTGCGCTCCACCGCGCGGACGCCGCTCGGTGACATCGCCGTGTACGTCGCTCACCTGCCTTCGGTCCGTATCCGGCTGCGCGACGGCTTCAGCTCCGGCTGGAGGGACGAGAGCGCCGTGGCGCTGGGCGCGGCCATCGCCGCGGAGGAGCTGGACAGGGTCGTCCTGCTGGGCGACTTCAACAGCACCCTCGACGACCGTGGTCTGGCGCCGGTGACCTCCCGGATGACCCCGGCGGACGGGGGTTTCGGGTTCAGCTGGCCCGCTGCTCTCCCCCTCGCCCGGATCGACCACATAATGACCCGTGCGGCGACTCCCGTCGCCACCTGGACCCTGCCCGCCACCGGCAGCGACCACCTGCCGATCGCGGCCCGCGTCAAGCTCTGATGTACACCGGAGGTCCATGGGCGGCCGGGGCCCGTGGCCGTCCCACGCCTTCCCGGTGGGCCGGGGCCGGTGGTCACGGCTCATGCGTCGACGAGACGGGCCAGCTCCGGGAGGACTGTGCCGAGCGGGGCGTCGATGGCGAGGGTCGCGTATCTGTCGCCGCGGGTCGGCCCCTGGTTGACGATCGCCACGGGGATGCCGAGCTTCGCGGCGTGCAGGACGAACCGGCGGCCCGACAGCACCGTCAGCGACGACCCGAGGACCAGGAGCAGGCGTGCTCTCTCCACGAGGGCGAAGCACTCACGCACCCGCTCCACCGGGACGGTCTCCCCGAAGAAGACGACGTCGGGCTTCAACACCCCTCCGTCGCAGGCCCGGCAGCCGACCATCTGGAACGCGTCGGCCTCCGCGTCGCCCAGCTCGACGTCACCGTCCGGGTTGACCGCGGTGGCACGGGCGCCGAACTGTGGATTCGCCTCTGTCAGGCGATGGTCCAGCTCCTCCCGCGAGGTCGAGTCGCCGCAGCTCAGGCAGACCACGTGGTGCAGGCTGCCGTGCAGTTCGATGACCGCCCGGGCGCCGCCCGCCTGGTGCAGACCGTCGACGTTCTGCGTCACGACGCCGGCCACCAGGCCCCGCCGCTGGAGGTGCGCGACCGCGTGGTGGCCGCTGTTCGGCGCCGCCCGGGTCATCGCCCGCCACCCGACATAGCTGCGGGCCCAGTAGCGCCGCCTGGCCGCCGGGTCGCCGACGAACGTCTGATAGGTCATCGGGGTGTGCCGGCGTGAGGCCCCGCTCGGCCCCCGGTAGTCGGGGATCCCCGACTCCGTCGAGATCCCGGCCCCGCTCAGCACCACGACCTCGCCCGCGGTCAGCAGCTCCGCCAGCATGCTCGTACCCTCGCTCACCCCTCCATGCTGCCCCACCGCATGTGCGGAGCGGCCTCCGGCCGCCGTCGAGCCGCGCCGTCTCGACCTCTCCGCGTCCGGGCCAGGCGTCGGCGGGCCAGGGACCGCACGCCCGGCTATCCGTGATCGGTGAGCCAGGACTGCAACTCGCGGTGCCGGAACTGGTAGCCGGTACCCGCCACCCGCAGGAGCCCCGCCTGGCACGCCCACTGGCAGAACGCGGTGAACCGCCAGGGCAACCGCCCGCGCAGGGCGGCGAGCATGATGCCGATCGCGTAGTACGCGCCGCCGCTTCCCACGGTGAGCCCGCCCACGGGCGCGAGCATGAGCCCTCCCACGAGCCCGAACCAGAGCCCGACTCCGAGATCGGCCCGGATCCCCATCGGAGGATCGACCCCGGCCCCGAGCGCGACCATGAGCCCGAAACCCACCGCGATCGTGATCACCAGTGACAGGCGATCCTCGTCTTCTCTCTCGCCCGGGGTGAATCCCTGCGTGGACGCAAAGTCCGCGAGCATGACGAATGCGAGTCCGAACACGAATCCGAACGGTCCGCCCACGAGCCCTCCCACGGTCCCGAAGACGAACCCGAACACGAACCCGAACACGAGCCCGAACACGAGATCGCGGCGGACGGCCTGCCGAGGAGAGGCGAGATCGGCTGACGGGTTCCACGACCCTCGACCGCCCATGAGCCCGAACACGAGCCCGCCGACGGGCCCTCCCACGATCCCGAATACGGCCATCAGCACGAGCTCGGTCTTCACGGTGCCGAACAGGCTTCCGACCGCGGCCAAGCCCGCGGTCAGGAGTCCGCTGATGAGACCGCCCCCGAGCCCGGCCTGGAGTGCGGGGGCGGAGATGCTGCGCATGGCGACGTGAGGTGCGGGCCATTCGGTGCGGATGAAGAGGAAAGGGAGGACCAACGCCCCGAGGGTGGCGCCTAACACCCAGCGAGGGGTCTCGTCGGGCCAGGGGGCGGGCGGGAACGGGATGAGGACGAGGGCGGCGACGGCGACGATGCCGACGAGCAGCGCTGTGGTGTGCAGCAGACGGGTCAGGCGGAGGCCGCCGATCGGCCACAGCAGGTGCGGGACGATGTCGACCTCGGACATGCCCCTGGGGGCGGGGTGGTGCCGCAGATAGTCGGCCTGCCAGCGCAGGTGCCGGGCCAGCGCGGTGAGCCACCGCTCCACCTGCTCGGGGGTGTAGGAGCCACGGCCGCGGGGGGTCAGCGCGGTCGCGGCCGGGATGAAATTGGCCAACATGCTTCCCTCCAGCCGCCGCCGGGTCTGGGCTGCCGTCTCCGTGCTGTGGCGGTCGGTGTGGGGGACGAGCTGGGCGGCCTGGCCGGGGTCGTGGTCGATGGCGCTGGTGGCCAGTATCAGCCGCCAGGGTGTGGACAGGAACTCCCGCACGCCCGCATGCCCGGAGTGGTCGAGCCGGTCCAGTACGGCTTGCCAGGCGTGGTGCTGGCGGGGCTGGTAGCGGTAGCGCCTGTGCAGGTAGTCGGTGACCTGCGGAACGGTGAGCGGCCGGATGATGATCTGACGGGCCTGTTCGAGCAGCAGGCCGCGTTCGATCAACTGGGTGTGACGGTCCGGGCGGGTGGTCACCACCACCGGGCCGAACACCGCGCCGGTGTAGAAGCGGTTGAGTTCGTCGATCAGCGCGGCTGCCCGCACCGGTGCGGCGTCCCGCTTGTCCGGGGCGTCGTCCTGGTCGCCCGGCGCCGGGGTGGTGCCGGGGGCGGGGCCGCCGCCGCCGTCGGCCTGGACGAGGTCGGGGTCCATCTCGTCCAGGCCGTCCAGGATCGGGAGGACGGCGTGCTCGGCGATCAGGCGCCTGGCCTCCTGAGGGGACATGGCGTAGCCGAGGACGAGCTGGTCGGCCAGCCAGTCGACCAGCGGCCGGCCGGTGGGCCAGGAGGCGGCGCTCAGCCGGATCGCGACCGGTCCGCCGGCGGCGGGGTCGTCGAGGACGGCCTGGTTCAGGTCGATCACCATTTGGATCACGAGCATCGTCTTGCCCGATCCCCGCTCCCCGACGATGATCAGACGTTGGCCGGGCAAGGCCGAGAGATAACCGGCGGCGTTGGCCAGCGTGCCCTGTCCGGCCGGCGGCCCGCCGGCGCCGTTCCGGGACGGGAGGGGATCGGTCTCCTGCCAGAACAGCAGCCCCGCCGCCTTCTTCGACACCCACCTCGCCACCGCGCCGCCCTCTGGCTCCCGGCCGTCGCTGTCATGGCCGCGATCAGCGCTGTAGCCGGCGGCCGCGGGATCGGTGTCGTCGAAGGACAGATCGGCCGCGATGACACCACGCAGCAACGCGGCCCGCACCTGGCATTCCTGTTGATGGATCTGGCGGGCCAGCACCACCCGCACCGGCTCCGGCACGGTGGAGCGGCGAGCGATGACGAAGGGCGCCACGATGCTCACCACGGCCAGCGGGAGGCCGATGACCTGCCCGATGTTGGCCACGACGGCGAGCGACTCAGGACCTCCGGCAGCGATGATGAGGTAGATCGAGCCGCTCAGGAAGATCGTGAGCCCGAGCGAGACCAGCCCCAGCCGTGTGGACGCCCGCGACCGCCGCCACAGATTCCGCATGATCGTATGATGATGCGTTCCGTCCCGATCCGGCATTGAAACGTCGCATCGTGTTCACGGGTAACCCGCAGGCCCGTCAGAGACCTGCTCGGTCGGCGTAGAGGCGCAGCAGGGTCGCGGCTCCGGCCAGGTCGTCGGAGGCCGCGGCGCAGGCGGCGACGTGGGCGTTCAGGGTCTCCCGCAGCCACTGCGGGGCGGTGCCGGCTCCGTCCAGCTTGGCCCCGATCTCCCGTAGACGTTGGGCGCATTCGGTGAGCACGCGGGCATCGGACCGCAGGACCTCCGCGTGGGCGGCGATCGCCTGGGGGGCGGTGGACATCGGATGCTCCTTCGGTCAGGTGGTCGGGGACGCCGGTCAGGCGGTCAGGTGGTCGTCGTTCAGGTGGTCGGCACCGGTCCGCCAGGTCTGGTGATCGTGCCGGGATACCAGGTCTGGTGGTCCGCACCGGGACGCCGGGTCAGGTGGTCCGCACCGGGACGCCGGCGGCGCGGAGCGTCTGGTGGGCGGCGATGGACAGGCACAGCAGGGGACGGGCGCCGTCGAGGCCCAGGTCGCGCAGGTGCCGCGCCATGGGATGGGCCGTCCGCCCGACCACCAGCCGTGCCCGCGGCGCGGGATGCGCCCGTCCCCGGCCTCGGGTCTCGACGCACGACCGCAGCGTGGTGCCCCCGTGGCGTGAGTAGCTGACCAGGTCCCGGCCCTCGATCGGGACTCCAGGGCCGAGCGGCCCCCGGAGGGTGAGGAGCCTGTCGTCCGGGCCGCCGACCACGATACGGGCGGAGCGCGCGGTGAGCCGGATGTCCAGGGGGGCGACGGACGGCCGGCGGCCCCAGATCTCCGGGGCCACGGCCGACACGGTGTCGGCGTCGACCACGGAGCCGACGGAGCAGCTGCCGGAGTGCCGGCGGTCCGCCCTCCGGAGCAGATCGGGCCAGACCCGGAACGGCCGCGGCCGCCACGGATCGTGCACGATGATCCCGAGGTCGACCTCGCGGTAGCCCCCCAGGCTGGTCCGCCGGTCCCAGGAGGCGTGGAGGGCGACGAGGGCACGCCCCGCGATCCGGACGGCGGGCCCGAGCCCGGTCTCCTCCAGCAGGGCCGCCGCCACGCCCGGGTCGGCGGCGAAGTAGGCGGTGAGGGCGGAGCCGTCCTGGCACCTGACCGGCAGTTCGAGCGCTCCCCGCGACGTCGTCGCCGGATAGGTCGGCACGGTCAGGAAGGGGAAGCCCTCGGGGTGGGGAACGCGGTCGAACAGCAGGTAGATCTGTGAGCGGGTGACCGGCCCCCGGTACGGCGTGAGCTGTCGGTCGATCCGGTCGCGGGCCTCGGGCAGGTCGTTGGCGATGTTGGCGGCGTAGTGCTCGATGCTGTGGCAGATCGGGAACAGGTGGGTCGAGTCGAAATAGTCCACCACATACCAGTCGGGATGCAGGTCGAAGCAGTTGCCCGCGCCCTGCCCGTCCAGAGTGGGGATGATGTCGTGCTGGTTGGTGACGCTGGCGATCCAGGTCCGCGGGTCCGCGGGCCTCTTGAAGTCGACCGGCGATCCGACGGCCACGGCGTGGGTGACGGTGTAGCGGGCGCAGAATCCGGTGTCCTGCACCAGATTCATGATCGCGGCACCGCCGGAGCTGTGCCCGATCAGGGCGATCTCGGCCCCCGGCGGGATGCCGAAGTCGTCGATGGCTTTGATCAGTGCGCGGCTGTAGGGGCCGCTGTCCAGTACGGCGCTGCTGAAGGCGCCGAGCAGATCCTGTGGGGAGTCGGTGTCGGGCCGGCCGGGTCTCATGCCGGGCACCTGGACGACGTGGCGCGCCACGCCGTCCGGGCCCGTCACGCTCTGGATGAGCATCCGCCCGGTCGTGCCGACGACGCCGATGTTGGCCAGGAAGTCGAGCAGCGAGCCCCGCGATCCCAGCCGTGCGGCCTCGGCGGGGTCCGGCTCCAGGCGGCGTGCGGCTCCGTCTCCCGTGTCGAGGACCGCTATGGCCCGGTTGCTCAGGCCGGTGATCGGATCGGCGCTGGCGTACCCCTTCCCGGTCGCGATCAGCCACGCGGCGGTGTCGTTGAGCGGGTTCTCGTCCAGCAGGGCCCGCAGGGCGAGAACCTCGCCGAAGACCGGGGCGAGCCCGCTGAGGGTGCGTACGGCGCCGCGGTCCTTCAGCAGGGCGCGCAGTGCCCGGACCGACTCGATGTCGCGGTCGGCGCCGACCGCTCCGATGAGCCTGCTCAGCAGCGGGTCGTCGAGCAGCTCCGGGTGGTTCAGGGTCACGGCGGTGATCCGCAGCCGCAGCGAGGTCGCCAGGATGAGGACGGCCAGGCTCTCGGCGCCCGCCATGCCGCCCAGCTTGGCCGCGAGGGCGCCCAGCCGGCCGCCGGCGACCGCGTATCCGAGCCCGCTGCGGTCCGTCACCGCACGGAGCAGGGCACGCTGTGCCCGGTATCCCTCCGCCGGGGCGCGCGGCAGGGCGCCGAGCACGGCACCGTCGGTGAGCGCCGCGGTGGCGTGGACGGACGCCTCCTGGACCGCCGTCCCGATGTCGGCCAACTCACGGGCCGCGGCACGCAGCAGCTCCGCGACCGCGGCCGGGGCACTTTCGGCCAGGGCACCTTCGGCCAGGGCGCCCTCGGCTGCGGCACCCCCGGCCGGGGCGGCTCCGGCCGGGGCGTCGCCGGCCGAGGGGATCTCGGCTCGGGCACCTTTGACCGGGGCGCCTGTGGCCGGAGGGCTTGCGGCCGAGGAGCTTGTGATCGGGACGCCTTTGGCCGGGGAGCTTGTGACCGGGGAGCCTTCGACCGGGGTGCCTGTGGCCGGAGGGCTTGCGGCCGGGGAGTTTGTGACCGAGGCGCCTCTGACCGGAGAGTCTCCGGCTGGGGCGCCCGCCCCGCGGGCGTCGGGGCGGGGGTGGTCCGTGGCGGCATCTCCGCCGCTCACCGCGTCGCCTGCCAGGTCAGGCTCACCGGACGCGGCCGCGGGTCTTCGGGGACGTTGCGGTGGAGCACGTCCGACAGCGTCCGCGTGGTGGCGATGATCTTCATCCCGGCCGGGGAGAAGGTCGCGGCGTTGAACACCCGTGAGGCCAGCAGCGGATTGGTCAGCGCCTGTGAGAAGGCGTCAATGGCGATGATCTTTGTGAGGAGCGGCGGCAGCGTGGCCTCCGGGGCCCCCGGCTCCTCGGCGAACAGGCCGATGTACAGGTCCAGGTCGTCGACGCTCCGGTAGAGCCCGCGCAGCGCCTCACTCACCCTCGGGTCACCGGAGACCTGATCGAAGCGGCGCACGCGGGGGAAGCGGCAGTGCTCGCGGTAGCCGTTGTAGGGGGCCAGGTTCAGTGCGCGCGAGTCGGCGATGCTGGCCACGTCGACCTCCCGCAGGACGGGGTCGGTGTTGAACAGGCCGATACGGCCGGCGCGCTGCCGGGAGGCGTCCTCGAAGAGCCGGCCCAGACCCGGCCCGGGAATGAGCGCTCCACCGATCATGGTCTCCGCCATCGGGAGCTCCCGGCCGCCCACGGACAGGGTGGAGGGGATCAGGCTGTGCCAGCGGTATACCAGGTTGAACTCCGCCGAGGCCCAGTTCTGCCGGTGCCAGGGCGCGTGGGCCAGCATGGCCGACAGCCGTGGGTCGAGGGTGAAGCGGAAGTGATACGGGGTGATGTGGTTGATGTATTCCTCCACCACCAGCTTGATGAGGAGGACGATGAGGATGTTGCGCGCCGTCTGGAACAGGCGTTCGTCGTCCCAGCGCGGATAGTGCCCGGCCAGCAGGCGTGCCACCCTGTTGTGCTCGCGCAGGAAAAGCACCGTGAGCATGGTGAAGCCGATCTGGATGTTGCCCCGGTCGCTGCCCGTCGCGAACAGGGTGTCGCGCTGCGCGTCGGTGAGCTCCGCGAAACGGATCACACCGAGGGCGGAGAACTCGGATTTGATCTTGCCGTTCTCGCAGAGGTGGGGAGGGAACTCCGCGCCGTTGATGAGCTGGCTCTTGAGCAGTCCGCCGTCGAACGTCCGCAGGGCGGCGGTCGCCGTGTCGTCGAGCCCGTAGAGCTGGTTCAGGTCGATGTGGTGGTTGGAGCTGTTCTTGCGTGGATCTCTGGGGACGTGGGTGTCGCCGCGGAGGAAGCCGTCGGTGAACCACTGGGCGAAGTAGGCGAACAGCACGGTGGACCGGGGACACGGGATCATGGCGTCGCCGCGGGTGAACAGGTCGGCGGCGCGCTCGGGGGTGGGCCGGCCGCTCCCGTCTCCCGTGGCCGGTGGCATGTGGCGCCCGTTGAACGTCCGGTCGGTCAGTGAGGCCCACGAGGTGTAGTCGGCCATGGTGCTCAGCGGCTCGGGCCGGGGCGGCATCTCGCGGATCGCGTGGTCGATCAGCGAGGCGTTGAGGCGCCGCCGTACGGGCTGGACGCGCTGGGCGAGGTCCCAGAGCGGACGCCCGTTGGTCAGGGCCAGGAACCTCAGCCGGTTGGCGGCGCCGTCGGTCGCGATGCTCCGCGCGCTCACTCTGGTGGGCTTCACCGTCACGCCCCCTTCCCCGCCGGGCCGAGCCCCAGGACGTATCGGTCGGGGAAGATCCCGTGAGCGCGGACGATCACCCCGTCCGGCGGTGGGAGCGGGTGCAGGCCGGGGCGGCGGAGCAGGCGGCGTACGGTTTCGCAGATGACGGCCCGGGCGGGATGCACGCCGAGGCACGCGTGGTGGCCGTGGCCGAAGTAGAGCCGGAGGTGCTCCGGCCGGTCGAGGCGGAAATCGTCGGGCTCCTCCACCACGTCCGGGTCGAACATGGCCGAGGCCGGTGCGGCGAGCACGAACGTCCCCGCGGGGATGACCGTCCGGCGCGGGGTGCCGGCGGCCAGGACGTAGTCGCGCTCGCACAGCCGGGGGAGCAGTTTGAAGAACGGGCTGAACCGCAGCGCCTCCCAGACGTAGCGGTCGAAACGGGAGGGATCGGGGTCGGCGGCGGCCTCGACGGCCTCCGCCCGCACCTGCGGGCGGAGCATGATCTGCTCCACCGCCTCCACCATGGCCCCCGGCCCGCTCTCCACGGATCCGAGGGGCAGTCCCGCCATGTTGATCAGCAGCCGCTCGTCGCCGACGCCGACCTCGGCCGGGAGGGCGGTGCGGAGGAGGCGGGTGAAGACGTCGTCCGGGAGCGGTCCCCGCCCCGTCGCCAGGGCGGCCCGGCGCTCGGCGAGCAGGCCGCGCAGGTAGCCCATCATCTCCTCGCCCGCGCGGACCGACTCGGCCTGGACCGCCGGGTCGCCCTGGAAGTTGGCGAAGCCGTCGACGACAACGGCCCTCGTCCACCGTGACAGGGTCTCCGGAGTGGGCCCGGGGAAGCCGAAGTAATCTCCGCACACGCGCAGGGCGACGTGCCGGAACAGCTCGCCGACGGCCTCGATCCGTCCGCGCCGCGCCGCGGCGTCCAACGCCTCGTCCGCGATCCGTCCCACCAGTCCGCGCAGGTCCGCCACGTCCTGCGGGGCGAGCATGACCTGCATCAGCCCCTTTTCCCGCCAGTTCATCGGCGTCGCGTCCCTGCCGAGCATGAACGGCCCGCCCAGGGCCGCGTCCAGGCGCGGGCCGAAGGCCCTGACCGTGAAGGTCTCCTCCCGGGAGAGCACTTCGACGACATCGGCGTAACGGGTCACGACGGTGAACGCCGGCGTGACGAAGATCGGCCGCTGTTCGCGGAGCTCCGCGAACAGCGCGCGCCAGTCGGTGCGCATCCACCCCTGGACGAGGGCGGAGGCGGACCTCGGATCGCGTGCCAGGGCCGCGTCGTATCTCGCCAGATGGTCGCCCGTTCTCTCCAGGTGGTCGCCCGCAGCCGACTGATCGACAGCACCCATGCCGTAGGACCCTCCGTCTCACGCGTGAACCGGCCGCTGAAGCCGTGGCGGACGGAGGTCGTCACTTTCCGTAGCCATGGCCCAGGTGGGCGTCACATTACCTCAGGATGGCTACCGAATGCATTGTTTTGACTCCCGTACGTAATCAAGACGTCACTTCCCGGCAAGTCCCGCCACCCCGCCGTCCGGCCGTTGAATGGGTGGCCGGACCGTGCGCAGGCGGTCTCCGCCGCCGCGAGGAGACCGGTCGGTCTCCGCCGACCCCGAGGAGGCCGCCAGGAGGCCGCCAGGAGAAGCAGAAGAAGACCGCCAGGAGAAGGAGGTAGCGTGACCACGTCGGCCTTCCCGCCGGGTCAGCCGGAGTCAGGTGCGGCCGAGAGGGTGCCGGAGTCAGGGGCAGCCGAGACGGTGCCGGAGTCGGGCGCGGCCGAGACGGTGCCGGAGTCGGGCGCGGCCGAGACGGTGCCGGAGTCGGGCGCGGCCGAGACGGTGGCGGTCACGGCCGGGCGCCGCGCCGTCTATCTGGTCGCCCTCGTCATACTGCCGGTGCTGGCCCTGGCGGTCGCGGTCCCCGCCGTCTGGGGGTGGGGGATCGGTCCCCGCGACGCGGTCATCGCCGTCGTCATGTATCTGGTCAGCGTTTTCGGGATCGCCGTCGGCTACCACCGGCACTTCACCCATCGCGCCTTCAGGTGCCGCAGGCCGCTGCGGATCGCGCTCATGCTGGCCGGCGGGATGGCGCTCGAAGGCCCCGTCACGCTGTGGACGGCCGAGCACCGCCGCCACCACAAGTACGCCGACCGGCCCGGCGACCCGCACTCGCCGTGGCGCTACGGCGACAGCGGCCTGGCCCTGCTGCGAGGCATGGCGCACGCCCACGTCGGCTGGTTCTACACCGCGCGCCGCCGCTCCAGCCGGCAGCACTGGGTGCCGGACCTGATGGCCGATCCCGACGTCCGGCGCTTCGACTCCGCCTATCCCGCCGTCGCGGTGCTGTCGTTCCTGCTGCCCGCCGCGGTGGGAGGGCTGTGGGCGATGTCGTGGAGCGGCATGTGGACCGCCCTCTTCTGGGGCGGGCTGGTCCGCTACGCCGTGGTGCACCACGTGACCTGGTCGGTGAACTCCATCGCCCACACCTTCGGCGAACGCCCCTTCAGGAGCAGGGACCGCTCCTCCAACGTCCGGTGGGTGGCGCTGCTGACCCTCGGCGAGGGCTGGCACAACTGGCACCACGTCGACCCGACCTGCGCCCGCCACGGGGTGCTCAGAGGCCAGCTGGACCCGAGCGCCCGCCTGATCCGCTGGTTCGAACGGGCAGGGTGGGCGTACGGCGTGCGCTGGCCGGACGCCGCGCGCCTGACCGCCCGCCGCTCCGCCGGTTCCGCCGGGGCGGGGGTGGGTGCCGCCCCGGCGGAACCGCCGGTCATCCCCGCACCCCCGCCACCTCCTCCTCCCCGCTGACCTCGTCGTCATCGGTGACCAGCGCGCCGCTGAACTGCGCTGCGTACAGCCGGTGGTAGGCGCCCTGGGCGGCGAGCAGCTCGTCGTGGGTGCCGTGCTCGACGATGCGGCCGGCGTCCATCACCAGGATCAGGTCCGCGTCGCGGATGGTGGACAGCCGGTGGGCGATGACGAAGCTGGTGCGGTCGGAGCGGAGCGCGGCCATCGCGTGCTGGACCAGGACCTCGGTCCGGGTGTCGACCGAGCTGGTGGCCTCGTCGAGGATGAGCAGGGACGGGTCGGAGAGGAAGGCGCGGGCGATGGTCAGCAACTGCTTCTCCCCGGCGCTGACGTTGCCGCCCTCCTCGTCGATGACGGTGTCGTAGCCGTCGGGCAGGGTGCGGACGAACCGGTCGACGAACGTGGCCTGCGCGGCGGCCAGGATCTCCTCCTCGGTGGCCCGGGGGTTGCCGTAGGCGATGTTCTCGCGGATGGTGCCGCCGAACAGCCAGGTGTCCTGGAGCACCATGCCGATGTGCGAGCGCAGGTCCTCACGGCGCATCGCGGTGACGTCGACGCCGTCGAGGGTGATCCGGCCGGAGTCCAGCTCGTAGAAGCGCAGGATCAGGTTGACGAGGGTGGTCTTCCCCGCGCCGGTCGGGCCGACGATCGCGACCGTGTGCCCGGGCTCGGCCACCAGCGACAGATCCTCGATGAGAGGCTGCTCCGGTTCGTAGCGGAAGGACACGTGCTCGAACTCGACGCGGCCCCGCCGGGAGGCGGGCGGCACCGGGTCGGCGGGGTCCGGCTCCTGCTCCTCGGCGTCCAGCAGCTCGAAGACCCGCTCGGCCGAGGCCACCCCCGACTGCAGCAGGTTGGCCATCGAGGCGACCCGGGTCAGCGGCTGGGTGAACTGCTGCGAATACTGGACGAACGCCTGGACGTCGCCCAGGCTCATCGTCCCGGTGGCGACCCGTATGCTCCCGACGACGGCGATGGCGACGTAGTTGAGGTTCCCGATGAACGTCATCGTCGGCATGATGATCCCGGAGATGAACTGGGCGCCGAAGCTGGCCTTGAACAGCTCCTCGTTCCGGTCCTGGAACGCCTGCTCGACCTCCGGCCGGCGGCCGAACACCTTCACCAGCTCGTGGCCGGTGAACGCCTCCTCGATGTGGGCGTTCAGGGTGCCGGTGTGGGTCCACTGCGCGACGAACAGCTTCTGCGAGCGCTTCGCGACCTGCTTGGTGACGACCATCGACAGCGGGATGGTCACCAGGGCGATCAGCGCGAGCAGCGGCGATATCACGAACATCATCGCCAGCACGCCGATCACGGTCAGCAGCGAGGTCAGCAGCTGGCTCATCGTCTGCTGCAGGGTCTGGGACACGTTGTCGATGTCGTTGGTGACCCGGCTGAGCAGCTCGCCGCGCGGCTGGCCGTCGAAGAACCGCAGGGGGAGCCGGTTCAGTTTGTCCTCGACGTCGGACCGGAGCCGGTACACGGTGCGCTGGACCACGTCGTTGAGGATGTAGCCCTGGAGCCAGGCGAAGACCGACGTCGCGACGTAGAGCACCACCGCCCAGACCACGAGCGTGCCCAGTGCGCCGAAGTCGACTCCACGACCGGGCACGACGTCCATCCGCGAGAGCATGTCCGCGAAGCTGTCGTCGCCCGCCGCGCGGGCGGCCGCGACCGCCTGCTCCTTGGTGATCCCGGAGGGCAGCTGCTTGCCGATCACGCCGTCGAAGATCATGTCCGTCGCCCAGCCGAGGAGCCTCGGCCCGATGACGGAGAGCACCACGCCGATCAGGGCGAGGACGAGCACCACCGTGATCCTCGCGCGCTCGGGCGCCAGGCGCCGCATCAGCCGCCGCGTGGACGGCCAGAAGCTCATCGACTTCTCCACGAGCATCCCGGCCCCGGCGAAGGGGCCCCGCCCGAAGAGGCCGCCGCCCGCCGGCGGGCGTGGTGGCGTGGTCGTCATGGGCCGGTCGCTCATGCTGCGCTCCCCGCGGCTAGTTGGGACTCGACGATCTCGATGTATGTCGGGCAGGATTCCAGCAGCTCGTCGTGGGTCCCCATGCCGACGATCACGCCGTCGTCGAGCACGATGATCTGGTCGGCGCCGGCGATGGTGGAGACCCGCTGGGCGACGATGACGACGGCGGACCGGGCGGTGTAGGGGCGTAGGGCGGCGCGCAGCCGGGCGTCGGTGGCCAGGTCGAGAGCCGAGAACGAGTCGTCGAACAGGTAGATCTCGGGCTTGTTGACCAGCGCTCGGGCGATGGAGAGCCGCTGCCGCTGGCCACCGGAGACGTTCGTGCCGCCCTGTGTGATGGGCGCGTCGAGGCCCCCGGGCATCGCCTCGACGAAGTCGCGGGCCTGGGCGACCTCCAACGCCTGCCACAGCTCCTCGTCACTGGCGTCCGGGTTGCCGTAACGCAGGTTGCTCGCGACGGTCCCGGTGAACAGGTACGGCTTCTGCGGCACCAGGCCGATGCGCGTCCAGAGCATCTGGGGGTCGAGGTCGCGGACGTCGACGCCGTCGACCGACACCGTGCCGGAGGTGGCGTCGAACAGCCTGGGCACCAGGGAGACCAGCGTCGTCTTGCCGGCTCCGGTGCTGCCGACGACGGCGGTGGTCTGCCCGGCGGAGACGCGGAAGGAGATGCCGGACAGCACCGGAGCCGCCGCGCCCGGGTAGCGGAACTCGACGTCCCGCAGCTCCAGCTCGGCGCGGCCGTGCACCTGCCGTACGGGATCGTCGGGCGGGCGCACCGACGACTCGGTGTCGAGCACCTCGCCGATGCGCTCGGCGCAGACCGCGGCGCGCGGGATCATCATCGAGATGAAGGTGGCCATCATCATCGAGGTGAGGATCTGGATCAGATACATCAGGAAGGCGGTGAGGGCGCCGACCTGCATCTCGCCGCTGTCCACGCGGCCGGCGCCGAACCAGAGCACGGCGACGGCGGAGACGTTGAGGATCAGCAGCACGACGGGGAAGATGAGGTTCATCAGCTGCCCGGCGCGCAGCGCGGTCGCGGTCAGCGCGTCGTTCGCCCCGGCGAACCGGAGCGTCTCCTCGCGTTCCCGGACGAAGGCGCGCACGACGCGGATGCCGGTCAGCTGCTCGCGCAGGACCTGGTTGACCCGGTCGATGCGCTCCTGCATCGCGCGGAACTGGGGGACCATGCGGGAGATGATCAGCCCGATCGACACCAGCAGCACGGGGACGCAGACCGCCAGGAGCCAGGACAGGGTGAGGTCCTGGCGCAGTGCCATGATGATGCCGCCGATGCCCGTGATCGGCGCGGAGACCAGCATCGTGCAGCCCATCACCACGAGCATCTGGACCTGCTGCACGTCGTTGGTGCTGCGGGTGATCAGCGAGGGCGCTCCGAACTGGGAGACCTCCCGGGTGGAGAACTCGCCCACCCGGTGGAAGACCGCTGAGCGGACGTCCCGGCCGAATCCCATCGCCGCGCGGGCGCTGTAGTAGACCGCCGCGATCGAGCAGATGATCTGGATCAGGGACACGAACAGCATCCAGCCGCCGGCGGACAGGATGTAGCCGGCGTCGCCGGTGGCGACGCCCTGGTCGATGATGTCGGCGTTGAGGCTGGGCAGGTACAGCGAGGCCATGGTGCCGACGATCTGCAGCACCACCACGGCGGTCAGCGTCGATGAGTAGGGCCTGAGATAGGTGCGTAGCAGCCGGCTCAGCATGAGTGGTGCCCTCCGCTTGGGGTGTCGGAGCTGTTGGAGGTCTCCGGACCGCCGGTGGCGTCCGGATCGGGCGCGTCGTGCTCCGGGCGCAGGCGGATGCCGTCCAGCAGCATGGAGACGATCTCCGCCGGTGACAGCGGGTCGTCCTCGACGAACCGGGGATGGCTGCACGCGACGGTCAGCAGCTGCAGCCGGCGCACGGCCTCCTGCGGACCGCAGCGCAGCCGGTCGCGGCCGGGCTCGATCAGGTCGATGAGCGCCTGCCGGATGACGACGTTCTGGCCGAGCCGGATCTGGCGGTTGCGGCCGGCCTCGACGGCACCCCCGCACCCCAGGGCGTCCAGCAGCCGGAAGACGCGCGTCGTGCGCTGCTGCAGGATCTCGACCGCCGCGACGAGCCGGGCGTCCAGGGGGGCCGCGCGGTCGATGGCCGCCAGGTCGCGCAGCAGCGGGTCGGGGTCGAAGGCGCTGGCCACGGCCGCGTCCACGAGCTCGTCCTTGGTGGCGAAGACCCGGAAGATCGTCCCCTCCGCGACGCCGGCCGCCTGCGCGATCTGCCGGGTGTTGACGTCGGGGCCGTGGGCGAGCACCAGCGACAGCGTGGACGCGATGAGCGCGGCACGCCGCTCGTCCGGCGGGAGCGGCGCGGCGCGCTGGGAATGGGACGTCATGATCACGCGGATGACCCTACACGGCGAGTGAGTGAGTTACTCACTCATAAGGGTGAGCAATCCGTTTACAGGGGTGGGCGGCCCGGTGTCCGTGGCGGTCCGGTCGCTCCGCCGCCGGTGGGCATCGAGGTCCGTCTGGAGGCTAGTATAAATTTGCAGTGGACTTCAAATTTGCACTACGTTCAATGATGGGCGGGCGGGTGCGGAGCGCGGCACCCGCCCGCCGGGCGGGGTGCGTCCGGGGCGGTGGCCCGCCGGGCGGGCTCCGGCGCGCGCCGTCCGGAAAGGATGAGGACACCATGACGCGGCACGTCTTTCGAGTGATCATTCGTGGCAAGTTCGACCGGTTGGGCGACGCCGACCGGGCCGCGCTCCTCGACCGCCTCGGCCGGGCCGACGGCCAGGACATGACCGGGAGCCCTTTCAGCGAGGAGGGCACCTTCGTCTATGACGAGACCCTGAGCTGGTTCACGTTCCGCTGCCAGGTGTCAGCCGACGCGGCGGGCGGCGAGGCCGCGGCCCAGCAGGAGGCGATCGCCCTCCTTGAGGCCCACGGCTACGGGTTCAGGGATCCGCGTCCGGCGATGACGAACATGAGCACCATCCCCATCCGCAGGAAGGGCCGCCGGGTGAGCTGACGCGCTTCTTCCGGCCGCCGCGCCGGCCCGGCCATCTCGCCGCGGGCCAGGCCGGTCTCGCCGCGGTCCCGGGCGGGCCGTGCCGTCCCGGGCGGGCCGTGCCGTCCGGTGGACCGGCTTGACCTGCGTGTCCGTTAAGCCGGCGGGTGCGCAGGGTATGGCCGCCTTCGGACAAGGAGGTGCTTCCATGGCGCTCATCGACCGGGAATGCGTCCGGCGGCTGCTGGAATCACCGGACCCCGACACCGCCCTGGTGTTCGTCCGCGGCGACTGCCTGGTCCTGGAGAAGGGGGAGATCGACGATGACCACCGGGCGCTGATCATCGCGCGCCGCCGGGACGTGGCGGACTTCACCGCCGGCGATGTGGTCACGGACGAACAGCTCGACCTGCTGGCCGACCGGCTCGACAACGTCGCCCGGGACATAGGGGTCTGAGACCCGGCGGCTCACTCGGGCTCGGGGAAACTCTCGGCGCGGGCGTCGTAGCGGGCGCGGGTGGCCTCGATCTCGTCGACGTGCTCCTCGGCCCACGAGACGAGGGAGCCGACGGTGTCGAGCAGCGTGCGGCCCATCGGGGTGAGCGCGTAGTCGACGCGGGGCGGCATGACCGGATACATGGTCCGGGAGATGATGCCGTCGCGCTCCAGTCCGCGCAGGGTGACCGTCAGCATGCGCTGGCTGATGCCGTCGATGTCGCGCTTGAGCTCGTTGAACCGCTTGGTGCGGTCGCTCAGCTGGGAGATCACATACAGCGACCACTTGTCCCCGACGCGGTCCAGGATCTCGCGGGCCTGGCAGGCGGCCCTGGTGCGCTCGGAGAAGGCCGTGCTGTCCATGGTTCTCTCCAGGTAACTAAATGAGGTGAAAGTGCCTTCTTGTCACTTTTGGTGAAGTGTCACCAGGATAGAGGCGGTTCCCCTTCGGAACCGACCTATCAAAGGGAACCGCCTTACCCCAGGTAACCCAAGGAGACACGATGACGACCAAGGCTGTCGAGATCCCCGGCTACGTCGCCGGCACGTGGGCCATCGATCCGGCCCACTCCGAGGTGAGCTTCGTCGTCCGGCATCTCATGATCAGCAAGGTGCGCGGGCGCTTCCTCGCCTTCGAGGGCCGGATCGTCACCGGCGGCGACCCGCTGGAGTCGAGCGTGACCGCGACCATCGACCTGGCCTCGGTCGACACCGGCAACAAGCAGCGGGACGACCACGTCCGCTCCGCCGACTTCTTCGAGGCCGACGTCCACCCGACCATGACCTACCGCTCCAGCGGGATCCGTCCCGACGGTGACGGCTTCCTGCTCGACGGCGAGCTCACCCTCAAGGGGGTGACCCGCCCGGTCCCGCTGAAGCTGGAGGTCAACGGGTTCGGCCCCGACCCCTTCGCCGCCGACCCCTTCGCCGGTGGCCGCGCCGGGTTCACGGCCACCGGGGAGATCAACCGCATGGACTTCGGCGTCAGCTACAACGGCCCCATCCCCGGCGGCGGCGTGGCCCTGAGCGAGAAGGTCCAGATCGTCATCGAGATCCAGGCGGTCCTCCAGACCGACGCCACCGCGTGACGGCCGCTCGCGGGCGTCGGTCCCGCGCAGGCCGTCCCGTGACGATCCCTCGCGGGTGCCGGTCCCGCGCCACCTCATGACGGCCGTCACGTGGGCGCCGGACCCGGGAGCCGGACCCGCGAGGGTGTGATCATCCCTGAGGGCGGGAGCGCCACCTGGCCAGGAGGTCCGCCTCCCGGTCCGGGCTGATCGTGGTGTCCGTCGAGAAGGACGCCTCGGACTCGCGGATCTCACGCACCGACCGGCCGAACGGACGCGGGCTGAGACCGGCCGCCGCGGCGGCGGCCGGATCCGCGGTGTTGACCGCCGCGTGCCCGCCGCCCTCCGACCAGAGCGGCAGCGACCGCCCGTCCTCTCCCTCGGAGCGCAGGAAGTCCTGCCCGACCCAGGTCAGCGTGGTCCCGGGCGGTCCGACCTCGGCCACGATCGCCTCCAGCATGTCTCCGAAGGAGAACGGCGGGGGCGGGCTGACCGCGTGGAAGGCGCCCGAGCCCGCCTTCTCGGCCATGGCGATGATCCAGGCGGCCATGTCGCGTCCGTCGATCACCTGGATCGGGTCCGTGGGGTCGCCCGGGGCCAGGACCTCGCCGCCGCGTGCGATCCGGTTCACCCAGTAGGTGAACCGACCCGTGTAGTCGTACGGGCCGATCACGTAGGTCGGCCGTACGATCAGGGTCCCCGGCCCGAAGTGCTCGACCGCGGCGCGCTCGCAGAGCACCTTCAGCGCCCCGTAGGTCTCGATGGTGACCGCCTCCGGGATCGGGCCGTTGAGCTCGACCAGCGGCGAGTCCTCGGCGAAGCCCGGCTCCTTCGGGACGGTGTAGACGGCGGTGCTGGAGACGAAGACGTACTGGCCCGTGGAGAGCGCGCCGGCGAGGGAGGCGATCTGCCCCGGATGGTAGGCACTGACGTCGATCGTCGTGTCCCACCGCCGCTCACGCAGCACCGACAGATCCGCGTTGCGGTCGGCCCGCAGGTGCTCCGCCTCGGGGAACAGCTCCGGCCCCGTCTGCCCTCGGTGCAGCAGGGAGACCTCGTGCCCGGCCGCGATCGCGGCTTCGGTGATGTGCTGGCCGACGAACCGGGTCCCACCGATGATCAGAATGCGCATGCCCGTCATTTTCCTGCATAAGGTGCACCGGAATTAGTGGGGTATGCCGGAATTTTTCGGCATGAGGGACGCCTGGACCGGCCTTCCCTCCTTTTCCGTTCCACGCCGCCGTGACCTCTTCCACGCCGCCGTGATCTCCTTGTCCCCTTTCGCCGTGGAGTCAACGCATCCTTTTCGCTGGGAAAGAGGACAACGGGTACGTTGGAGGTGTTCAACGCCGACTTCAGGACGGTCATCATGACGATCTGGCCAGAGGCGCGACCGTGCAGACCGCCTCCGGCCGCCGGGCTCCGTGACCCGAGCCCCCACGATCTCCACGTCGACCTGCTGGAGGCGCCCACCCTGCTGAGGGTGAGCGGTGAGATCGACCGCACGACCAGGAGACTCTGGGAGGAGGCGCTGGGCGGACTGGTCATCAGGGGCGAGGACATGCACCTCGACTTCTCCGGGCTGACGTTCGTCGACGTCCGGGGGGCTTGGTTGCTGACCGAGGCCGCGCGTAGCCTCCCCATCGGGAAAAAGGTGTTCCTGCACCACGCGCCTTACTGTCTGAGATCCGTACTCACCTTGATCGGACCGGACCCCTCCCCGATCGAAGTGGAGACGCAATGAGCACGACGGCGACCACCACCACGGTGGATCCGTTCGTCCACCCGGCGCTGTTCTACCGGGGAGCCCAGCAGTATCTCGACGGCACCGTGCCGTTCATCCGCGAGGGCCTGGCGGCCGGGGAGCCGGTCGCGGTGGCCGTGCCCGCGCCGAACGTGGAGCTGCTCCGGGACGAGCTCGGCGCGGCGGCCTCCGGGGTGCGCTTCCTCGACATGACGGAGGCCGGCCGGAACCCGGGCCGCATCATCCCCGGGGTCCTGTACGCCTTCGCCGACCTCCACCCCGCCGGCAGGGTCCGCATCATCGGCGAGCCGATCTGGCCGGGCCGCTCGGAGACGGAGTATCCCGCCTGCGCCCAGCACGAGGCGCTGATCAACCTGGCGTTCTCCGGGCGTGCCGTCACCATCCTGTGCCCCTACGACCTCGACGGGCTCGACCCCTCGGTGATCGCTGACGCGGAGATGACCCACCCCCTCCTCGTGGACGTCTCGGGCTCGCGCCCCAGCCGCGACTACGCGCCCGAACGCGTCATCGGCCGTTACAACCGGCCGCTGCACGACCCGGCGGACGCCGCCGCCCTCGGCTTCTCCCAGGGCGACCTGGGGCGGGTGCGCGACTTCGTCGTGGGACACGCCGGCCGGATGGGACTGTCCGGAGAGCGGCTCGAGGACCTGCGGCTGATCGCCAGCGAGCTGGCGGCCAACAGCCTCGACTACGGCGGGGGCTCGGGGACCGTGCGTATCTGGTCGGAGAACGGGCATGTGGTCATGGACGTCAGCGACGCCGGTCACATCGTCGACCCCCTTGCCGGACGCCGGCCCGTCGATCCCCGCCAGCGGGGATCCCGCGGCCTGCTCGTCACCAACCTGCTCAGCGATCTCGTCCGCGTCCACACCATCCAGGGCGGCACCACCGTCCGCGTATATTTCAGTGCTTGAACCGCCCCGACCGCACACGACCATCTGCACCATCTGTCAAAGCCCGTGCCGGCGCCCCGTCACCCCGGCTCCCTCAAGGCCGGCGCGCGGCCATGCGGAAGGAAGCGATCCTGAGCCCAGGAGATGAGCGTCGCCTGCTGTCCTCCAGCAGGCCGGACGTCCTGAAATCGACCAGACAGACCATGCCCTCCCCCGGCAGGCGCGGTGCGGCCCAGACGGGAGCGCACGCGGCTCCGGCGGGAGCCTACGCGGTCCCGCCGGAGGCGTGCGCGGACCCGGACGGCTCAGCTCCGGCGGACGATCGCGTGTTCGAGGGGCTCATGGAGGTGCTGCCCGCCGCTGAGCGCCTGTCGGCCTCGACGGCCCGGGCGCAGGTCATGCTCGACGTGATGCCCGGGTCGGCGAGCTGGTCCGTGCCGATCCGTGACGCCTCGGGGACGATCGTCGACTTCGTCATCCAGGCCGTGAGCCCGGAGGCGGAGGACGCTCACGGCCGGCGGGGCGGGGAGCTGGTCGGCCTGCGCGTCCGGCAGTGCTACCCCTCGGTGCTGGACACACCGCTGTGGCAGGCGCACCTGCGTGTGATGGAGACCGGCGTGTCCGAGCGGCCCAGCCGGTACGAGCACGTCGAGGCCGCCGACGGCGTCCCGCACCGGTCGGACTACGTCATGCGGCTCGCCCGCTACGACGACGGCCTGCTGGCCACCTGGGTCCGAGACGACAGCGAGCAGCGGCTGGAGGAGGAGAACCGGTTCACCGCCCACCTGCAGAAGATCGTCATGCCGGTCCAGGACGAGCCCTTCACCCTGCCGGGCCTGCGGGTGGCCGCCCGTTACCAGCCCGCCGAGACGGCGGCGTATCTCGGCGGTGACTGGTACCAGGCGATCGGTCTGGACGACGGCGACGTGCTGCTCGCCGTGGGGGACGTGGCCGGCAACGGGGTGGCCGCCGCCTCCGCCATGGCGAAGCTCCGCCACGCGATCACCGGCCTGGCCTTCGCCCGGCACGATCCGGCGGAGATCCTCACCGTGCTGAACCGCCTGCTGTGCAAGCTCCGGCCCGACGTGCTGGCCACTGCGCTGGTGGCCTGCTATCACCCGGCCGACCGCACCCTGCGGTGGACCCACGCCGGTCACCCCCCGATGCTCCTGGCCCGGGGCTCCCACGTGGAGCGCCTGCTCCACCCGGGCGTGCTGCTCGGCGTCTTCGAGGACGCCACCTACACCTGCGGCACCGTACGGCTCAGGCCCGACGATCTCATGGTGATGTTCACCGACGGGCTCATCGAGAAGCGCGGCAGCGACCTCTACGAGGGCCTGGATCTCATGAGCGCCGCCCTGGCCGAGGCGCTCAGGCCGATCGCGCCCGCCTCCCAGGAGCGGCTGTCGGCGGTCATGAACGCCATGGTGCCGGCCAACGCGGCCGACGACACCTGCGTCCTGGTCACCCAGGTCACCCAGGACGGTCAGCTCGGCCCGCACGTCCGCGGGGCCGGCTGATGTCCGATCTTCGTCTGGAGACGCCGGCGGCGCTGTTCACGGCCAGGGCCGCCGAGGGCGCGGCGGTCGTGGCGATCCGGGGGAGCTTCGACCACACGGTCCACGCTCTCGCCGCCGACTTCGTCGACAAGGTCTTCGCCGCGTTCGGCCCGCGTCTGATCATGGACCTCACGGGGCTCGACCTCCTCGACTCCCGGGGCACCGGCCTGATCGTCAACTGCTGGAGGCGCGCCCTCGGGGAGGGCGGCCGGCTGGCGCTGGTGGGGACCGAGCGCGGGGCCACGCGCATCCTGTGGATCACCGGTCTGACGACGCGCATCCCCGTCTACCCCACGGTCCAGGACGCCCTCGACGGCCTGCCTCCTCGCACGTAGGCCCCCGGCCCCCTCGCGGAAGGCCCAGCGGGGCAGGTCTCAGCCGCGCGGGCGGGGCGGGCGCGCCTCGCGGACGCGGGCGAGCGTTCCGGCGGCGAATCCGGCGGCGGCGATCACGGCGAGGATGACGACGAGGTTGAGCCCGTAGTCCAGCGGCAGCTGGGAGGGGTTGTCGGCGCGCCGTCCGAAGCCCAGGACCATGGGCAGGGCGACGAGGGTGATCACCGCGCCGATCACCAGCGCCGCCCGGTACGGCCGGCGCATCCGGCGGGTCAGGACGCCCGTCGCGAGCACCAACGGCACCAGCAGCAGGTCGTGCGCGATCAGGATCCCGCCGAACCACACCGCCCAGCTCAGCGGCCGGGTCTGGTCGGCGTCGGCGAGCAGCCCGGCGAACCCCAGCAGGACCAGCCCGGCCCCGGCGGCGTAACCGACCATTCTGTAACCGCTCACCCGGTGACCGTCCGCCTTCACGAGACCACCACCTTCGTGACCCACTTGGTCTGCATGACGCCGGGCCGGTCCGGCGCGATGAGCCTGAGCGGGTAGCCGTGCTCCAGATGGAGCGTTTCGCCGTTGACGCGCAGGGCGAGCAGGGTCAGCGGATCGTTCCAGTGCGGTGGCCGCAGCTCGCTGGTCCGGTAGACGCCGGAGGGGCGCTCCAGCGACTCCACCGTGACCAGGGCGTCGGGCGGGGCGCCCGCCACCAGGTCACGGAGCCGGACGCCGGTCCAGCGCGCGGACGCGCTCCAGCCCTCGACGCAGGCGATCGGCAGCTCGACCGTGTGCTGCGGCAGCCGTACCAGGTCCTGGTAGGAGTATTCGGCCTGGACCGCGCCGGTGACGACCAGCCGGTAGCCGGCGTCGACGGGCCTGACCCCGGCGGCCTGGGAGGTCCTGTTGACCGGCAGGCCCTGCGGCCCGATCGCCGGGTTCCGCGGCGCGATCAGGGCCAGCCGCCGCAGCGGGGCGAAGGCCTCGCCGACGGTGAGCAGCACGGTCAGCCCGGAGGCCGCGCCGATGGTGAGCAGGAAGCGGCGCCGGGCCGGCTCCAGCGGGACGGGGACGGACCGGCGGACCTTGGACCATTCGGTGACGACGTGGATGATCAGGGCGCCGTAGACGATGAACGAGGTCCAGTAGTGCGCGGCCGGGAAGAAGAACGACCAGGGGTAGGTGTAGGCGATGTTCAGCAGCCCGGTGAAGAGCTGGAACAGCGCTCCGGCGACCAGCAGCAGGACGAACGCGCGCTCGACCGCGTGCGCCGCGGAGCGGAACGGCGGCCACTGCCACAGCTTCGGGTAGACCGCCCACAGCTTGGCCAGCAGCAGCGGGATCGTGGCCAGGCCGCTGATGACGTGCACCCCCTGGGTGACGCGGTACAGCCCGACGGGCCGCGACGGCCAGTCCAGGCAGGGCGGCGGGTGCTGCATGAAGTGGCTGAACAGCCCGGTGATCAGGGCGAGGGTGAAGCTGATGCCCAGCAGCACGCCGAGCCGGGCGGCCACGCCCTCCGAGCGCAGCCCGCTGGTGAACACCACCTTCTCCGTCAGCGCAGGCTTGTCGACCATCGTCCTGCCTCCTTCCACGAGTCTACGCAGGTGGATCCGTCGCGCCGGGGGACGCCCCGGACAGGCGCCCGTTCATGGGGCCGCTCCTGCGGAGGGGGCCGAGGGGCCGGGGAGGGGGCCGCCCCGAGAGGGCCGGGGCGCCGGGCCGCTTCTGTCCGAGGGGCGGCGGCCCCGCCGCGGGGCCGGACCGGCCGCCGGGGGCACTCCCGCGCCGAGCCCGGCGAGGGCGGCGGCGAAGCGGGACGACGGCGCCTCGGCCGCCACCGCCAGCGCGTCCTCCGCGGTGTCCACATCCCGCAGGGGAGGCAGCATCCCCACCGACAGGCCCGCCGCGCGCAGCCGCCGCAGTTGGACGGCGCCGGTCGTGGGCCGGGACATCGGCACGCCGAGCAGGAGCGCGGGGTCGGGACGGCGCAGGCCGAGCAGCCAGAACCCTCCGTCGGTGGCGGGGCCGAAGACGGCGTCGCAGGTGGCGAGCCCGGCCACCGCGGTGGCCAGCAGCAGTGAGCTGACCTGCGGGGTGTCCATGCCGATCAGGACGACGGGCAGCGGGCAGGCCCGGTGGGCGTCGTCGAAGGCGGCGGCCAGCCGTTCGTCCAGGCCGGCGCCCCGCTGCGGCACCACGGTGAAGCCCGGCGGGAGCCAGGGCCCGGTGCCGCCGCGCAGCGCGATCACCCGGTGGTCCACCGGGGCGGCGGCCACCGCCCCCAGGGTGTCCGCCAGCGCCGCCGCGGCCAGGGCCGCGGCCTCCTCCGGGGTGAACGGCGGGGTGAGCCTGGTCTTGACCTGCCCCGGCACCGGCTCCTTGGCGATGACGACGACCTGGGCCCCGCCGCCGCGGACGGCCCGGCCCCCGTCCTCCCGGGGGAGCCGCCCCCGCCGCGGACCGGCCCCGGCGCGGGCCGCGTCCCGGTGGGCGGTCCCGTCGCGGCCGCCGGTCATCCGGCGCCGCCCGGCCCGCTCAGGACCCTGCGCATGTCGCCGACCGCGCGCAGCGTGCCGCGTACGGTGCCGGTCACCTTGGACCGTCCGCTGCGGGGCAGGTAGTCCACTCCGGTCTCGGTGATCCGCCAGCCTCGCTCGGCCGCCCGCAGGACCATCTCCAGCGGGTAGCCGAAACGCCGGTCGGTCAGGCCCAGGGCCACGAGGTCCGCCCGGCGGCAGGCCCGCATCGGGCCGATGTCGCGCAGCCGGGTGCCGGTGCGGCGGGCCAGCCGCCAGCCGAGGAAGGCGTTGCCCAGCCGCGCGTGCAGCGGCCAGGCGGCCCCCGGGCCGGCCATCCGCCTGCCCAGGACCAGGTCGGCCCGGCCCGAGGCGACCGGCCCGGTCACCCGCGGGAGCTGGCCGGGGTCCAGCGAGGCGTCGGCGTCCATGAAGCACACCACCTCGCCCGTCGCGGCCAGCAGGCCCGCGTGGCAGGCGGCGCCGAACCCGCGCCTGGGCTCGCTCACCACCAGCGCCCCCAGTTCGGCCGCGACCCGTGCCGACCCGTCCGTGGAGCCGTTGTCCACCACGATCGGGCGGTAGCCGTCCGGCATGCGTCCCAGCACCCACGGCAGGGCCGCCTCCTCGTCCAGGCACGGGAGCACCACATCGATCTCCATGCTTGCGACGCTACGGCCGGCAGGGCCTGTCAACCCTTACGGAGTGGTGACGTGTCGCGGAAAAATAGCAGGTCAGACCTAATGTGATGGTGTGATCAAACAGTCTCGGCGGCAGGCCGGGGGCCCGCCTGCGGCCGGTGGCCCGTTGCGGTGGGGCGCTGGAAGGCGACTGTCCGCGGCCGGCGGCCTGTTCCGGTGGGGCGTTGGGAGGCGACTGTCCGCGGCCGGTGGCCCGTCCCGGCGGGGCGCCGACTCCGGTGGCCGCCGGAGCCGGGCGGCGCTCGCCGTCTGGGCCGCGCTCGTCGTCGCGGCGTTCGCGGCCGGGGCCGTCCTGCGCGCCCACGGCGCGCTGCCCATCGACCGCCTGCCGCCGCTGCACGGGCGGCTCCGCACGCCGACGGCCGCGCTCCTGCCGCCCCTGCTCCTGGCCGCGGCGGCGGTCGCCGTACTGCCCG
>NZ_JBSFPS010000106.1:0-30739 GCF_053588315.1 Streptosporangium sp. NPDC003464
GCTCCCACGACCAGGGCGTCACCGCCGACCCGGCCGCCCGGGCCTCCCGCGCCTTCTTCCTCAGTCGGCGGACAGCGGCGGCCGGTCGGCGGCCGCCGGGCAGCTCACCTACCTGCCCGGCCCCCAGGCCGCCGGACCGGCGCGTCCCGCCCCTGGCCTCCACCGGGCGGGTGGGGAGCCCCCACCCGACACAGGCGGGTGCGGACTCCGGCCTCCGGCGGTAGGCGGAGGCCCCAGCCTTCACCGGGGGATGAAGGCGTCCGGGTCTCCACCCGCCGGCGGGGTCCGGGGCGGGAGATCAGGTCAGGACGGGCCGCTCCGTGCGGGCCGGTCCGTCAGACGCGCTGCCACAGGGCCGGGACGTTCGGCGGCTCCCAGCCGACATAGGCCGTGTGCGCCTGCAGGCACCGGTAGGTGACGTTGTTGTAGGTGACCTGGTCGCCGGCCTGGTAGCTCGTGCCCGCCTTCCAGGTGCCCCCGGGCGTCGAGGTGGGGGTCGGCGTCGGGGTGGGGGTCGGCGTGCCGACGATGTTGAGCACGAAGTCGAAGCTCGCCTCCTTCCCGGAACCGACGGTGCGCACGTTCATGAGCAGCGACGGGTTGAAGATCGTGTCGGTGTTGTTGCGCGGTTCGTTCGGGAAGTAGAGCTGGGTGGTGAGGACCGGCCGGTTGGGGGCCTGGACCTTGACGTGGATGTGCCGGGTGCGGCCCGGGTACAGGCCCGGCACGATCGTGGTCAGCTTGAACGCGCCCTGGGCGTCGCTGAACTGGTGCCCGCGGAAGGTGTATCCGACGTTGTCGTAGGCGCCGTTGTTGTCCGCCTGCCAGAAGTCCAGGAGCGCGTTGGCGATCGGCTGGCACGAACGGCCGAACACGTAGCCGCTGACGGTCAGCGGGACGCCGGCGCCGGTCAGCGTGCTGCGCAGGGGCGAGTTGGGCTTGAAGTAGGGGCCCTCGGTCTGCGCGATCGTCGGGGCGTCGCCGTCGTCGCAGAACGGCGTGGGCTCAAGCAGCTCGCCCGTCCCCAGCGCGTTGCGGGCCAGCGCGGGGGCCTGGCCGATCAGCAGCGGGACCGGGGCTATCAGGGCGGCCTTCAGCAGTGTCTTCCGGCTGATGCCCCTGGATTGCTGTCCTTCGGTGTTCTCGTCGTGGGTGTTCTCGGCGTCCACAATGGCCTCCTTGGCCTCCGGGGGGATGTGCCTGGATGCAACCTGTCGAGCGCGCGCGGCACGGGCGGAGCCGGTCGAACCGGCGCCGTGCGACACCGCCGCGGGGAACTGGCCGGAACCTGGCAGCCTGGACTTCAACAAAGCTGACATTCAGCCGAGAGAACGGAACACCCTACAAGTTTCTATAACTTCGCGGTATGGGCATTTTGCCGGAAACGCCGCAGATAGCGGCCCTGGAGTGGCCCTCTGGCGCTTCATACCGGATGTCCATGTAGCGGGTGTGATGGCCGGTGGCGGTGCCGGGCACGCCCGCCGCCCGGTGTTCCGTCCGCTGCCCGGTGTTCCGTCCGGCCGGCGTGCCGGGCGGCTGCTCGGCCGGCAGCGCGCGCCCGGTCGCGCCCGCTTGTGATCGGCGTGCCTGCCCGCCTCCGCCGACCGGCCAGAATGAGGGACTGGACGACGCGAAACGGCCGAGAGGTGTTCCGATGACCGGTGAGAGCGGGAGGACGGCGCGAGGGGCGGCGTCCGGGAGAGGGCCGGGCGGAGGCGGCACGTCGGGGAAGGGGGCGGACGGAGGCGGCACGCCGGGGAAAGGACCGGGCGGTGTGGCCGGCGCGGAGCCGGGCGGCGCGTCCGGGGACGGGTCGGAGATCTTCGTGTCCGTCGCCGAGCGGGTCCGGCGCAGCCTGGAGGGCGCCTCGGCGGGGGAGCGGCTGGTCGCCCGGACCCTGCTGGCGAGCTACCCCACGGCCGGGCTGGAGACCGCGGCGCGGCTGGCCGAGCGGGCGGGGGTGAGCGCGCCGACCGTGGTCCGCTTCGTCGCCCGGCTCGGTTTCGCCGGATACCGGGCGTTCCAGCAGGCTCTCCGGGACGAGATCGAGGCGCGGCGGGCCTCGCCGCTCACGCTCGCCCAGCAGCTCGGCGACGGGGTGGCCCCGGCCTCCCTGCGGGTGTCGGCCGGGGCGATCTTCCGGCAGCGGCTGGACGAGTCGTTCGCGGCGCTGTCGGACCCCGAGGTGGAGGCCGTGCTCGACCTGCTGGCCGACCCGGCCCGCCGGATCGCGCTGATCGGCGGGCGGTTCTCGCACATCCTCGCCGAGTATCTCGACCTGCACCTGCGGCTGCTGCGGCCCGGCACCCGCGTGCTCGACCCGCGGCCCGAGAGCCTGGCCGCGTTCTCCGTGGACGTCGGGCGGCGTGACGTCGTCGTGGTGTTCGACTACCGGCGCTACCAGCGCGACGTCGTCGAGTTCACCCGCCGCGTGCACGACCGGGGGGCCAAGGTGGTGCTCTTCACCGACCCGTGGCTGTCTCCCGCCGCGGAGGCCGCCGACCTCGTGATCCCGGTCCGGGTCGAGGCGCCGAGCCCGTTCGACAGCCTTGTCCCGGCGCTCGCGCTGGTGGAGACGGTGGTCGCTGGAGTGATGGCCCGGCTCGGGAAGGAGGGGGAGGAGCGGCTGCGGCAGTGCGAGGAGATCGTGGGTGACGTCACCGTCGAGTGAACGCCGCCTCCGGCAGGGTGACGTCACCGTCGAGTGAACGCCGCCACTGGCTGGCTGCCGCCACTGTCGAGTGAATGCCGCCTCCCGCAGGGGCCGCCTCCGGCCGTGCGCCGCCTCCGGCCGGGTGCCTCCGGCGACGGAGATGTAACAAATCTTTCATGAATTCTTGTTGATGGTCTTCATGAAAGCTATGTTTCATCGTCAAGTGCCGGCCGCGACCGCCGCCGGCGCTGCCGTCACCATCAGGAGGTGCCGTGACCGAAGAACTGCGTCCGCCTCGCAAGCTCCGCCTCTGGGAGGCGCTCGCCCTGTCCGTCGGGCTCATGGGCCCCACCCTCGCCATGGCCCTTAACGGCGCCGGCGTGGCGGCCACGGTCGGCAAGGCCGTACCTCTGGTCTTCGTGCTGGGCCTGGTCGGGGTCGCACTGGTCGCCTACGGGTTCGTACGGCTGACGCGGCACTTCAACCACGCCGGATCGGTCTACGCCCTGGCCGGGGTCACCCTCGGCCTGCGGGCCGGGTTCTTCGGCGGGTTCGCGCTGCTGGGGACCTACATCTTCTTCGCCGTGTGCACGCTGGCGGCGACCGCGGTGTTCGCCGAGGCGTTCGCCGCCGCCCTGGGCCTGTCCCTGCACATCCCGTGGTCCGTCGTGGCCGCGGTCGCGGCCGTCGGCGTCTGGGCCGTCAACTCCCGCGAGTCCCGCATCACCGCGCGGACCCTGCTGATCGTCGAGGGCGTCGGCATCGTCGGCATGCTGGTGCTCAGCGCCATCATCGTCATCCGCACCGGGGCCGGGCACGCGCCCGGCGGGCAGACGCTCGACCTGTCGGTGTTCGGGCTGGGCGGCACCACGATGAGCGCGGTGATGACCGCCACGGTGTTCGCGTTCCTGTCGTGGGCGGGCTTCGAGGCGTGCGCGTCGCTGGGCGAGGAGACCGCCGACCCGCGCCGCAACGTCCCGCGCGCTCTGGCCGGGAGCGTGCTGCTCACCGGCGGCCTGTACGTCTTCGTGATGTTCGCCCAGACCATCGGCTTCGGCACCGACGACAAGGGGGTAGCCGCCTTCTCCGGGTCCGAGTCCTCCCTGTCGGCGCTGGCGCAGACCTACATCGGCACGTGGTTCTCGCTGGTCATCGCCTTCACCGCGGTGGCGTCGGCGTTCGCGGCCTCGATCAGCTCGACCGCGGCGGCCAGTCGGCTCATGTTCGCCCTGGCCCGTGACGGCTTCGGTCCCGGCGCCCTGGCCCGCACCGACCGGCGCACCGGCTCCCCCACCGTCGCGCTGGTCGCCGCGCTGGTCCTCGCCGTGGCCGGTGACGTGATCCTCGACCTCACCGGGGTGCACGCCTTCGACGCCTACTACTGGTTCGCCACGCTCGGCGTGCTGTGCCTGCTGGTGGCCTACGCGGTCGCCGGGGCAGGTGTGATCGCGTTTATCCTCTCCGGGCGCGGGAAGATCCCCCGGCACGAGATCGTGATCCCGGTGCTCGCCATCGCCTACCTGTGCTTCGTCTTCTACAACCAGTCAGTGGGACAGGACAGCCCGCTCAGCTACTTCCCGTGGATCGCCGCCGCCTGGTGCCTGGCGGGCATGGCGGCCGTGCTCGCCGCGCCGAAGCTGGCCCGCCGGATCGGTGAGCGGCTGACCGCCGAGCTGACCCAGGCCGACGGTCCCGCCGACGGGTCCCAGAGCCCTGTTCCCGAGGCCCCCGAGGCCCCCGAGAAGGCGGCCCGGCCATGACGCCCTCCCCGTCCCCCTCCCGGGAGCGGTTCCGGCAGCAGATCGGCGGACAGGCCGATGAAAGGGCCGGCGGACCGGACCGGGAACAGGCCCGACAACCACAGCGACAGCACCAGGAGCGACGACCCGCCATGACCGCAGCACCCACCGTCTACGCCGCGACCTGCGACCTGGCCGCGCAGCTCCGCGGGCGCGCCGTACCCGCCTCCCGGGAGGAGGCGCTGCTGCGGAGCGGGACCGGCTGGGTCCCCGCAGACCTGGCCATCACCGGTTTCGGGTCGATCGCCGACAACGTGTTCGGCTCCGCGGGCGACCTGCGGCTCATGCCCGACCCCGCCACCCGCGTCGACATCCCCGCCGACGGCGACCTGCCCGGCACGCGGCTGTATCTCGCCGACCAGACACTGCCCGACGGCACGCCCTGGGAGTGCTGCCCCCGCGGATTCCTCGCCGCGGCCGTCGAGGAGTTCCGCGCCGAGCTCGGCGTCACCGTGATCGCCTCGTTCGAGCACGAGTTCACGCTGGCCGGCCTGCCGCCCTCGCCGCCGTTCTCCTTCGAGAGGTACCGCACCGCCGAGCCGTTCGGCTCCGACCTGGTGACGCTCCTGGAGCAGGCCGGCCTCGCCCCCGAGACCTGGCTGCCGGAGTACGGCGAGGCGCAGCACGAGATCACGCTCAGTCCGGCGGAGGCCCTCGTCGCCGCCGACCGGGCGGTGCTGCTGCGCGAGCTCGTCCGCGACCTCGCCCGGCGGCGCGGGCTCCGCGCCTGCTTCGCCCCGCTCCCCGACCCGGCGGGCAGCGGGAACGGCGTGCACATCCACCTGTCGTTCCGCGACGCCGACGGCGACCCCGTCCTCTACGACCCGTCCCGGCCGGGCGGGCTGTCGGAACTGGGGACGCGCCTGTCCGCCGGGATCATCCGCCACGCCCCCGCGCTGACGGCCGTGACGGCCGCGAGCCCGGTGTCGTTCCTGCGGCTGACCCCGCACCGGTGGAGCGCGGGCGGGGCCTTCCTCGCCGAGCGCAACCGGGAGGCCATGCTCCGCATCTGCCCGGGGACCGGGCCGGACGCCGGAGCCCAGCACAACCTCGAATACCGGGCCGCGGACGCCACCGCCAACCCCTGGCTCGCGCTCGGCGTCCTGCTCCGGGCCGGGCTGGAGGGGGTCAGGCGTGGATACCCCGAGCCCGTCGTCTGGCCGGAGACCGCCACCGAGGAGGAGCTCTCCGGAGTGCCGCCGCTCCCGCGGACGCAGGAGGAGGCGCTGAACGAGCTGGAGAAGGACGACGTCGTGAGCGGTTTCTTCGCCCCCGACCTGCTGACCACCTACCTCGCGGTCAAGCGGGCCGAGCTGGCCGCCCTGGCCGGGCAGGACGACACCGAGCGCTGCCGGAGGATCGCCGATGTCCACTGAGTCCCTCACCCCCGAGTCCTTCAACCCGCTGGCGCGCGCCGGGGCCGTGGGGCCGGCCGGGTCCCCGGAGCGGCCGGGTCCCCCGGAGCGGGCCGGCGCCGTGGGCCATGCCGGGCCCCTGGAGCGGGCCGGCGCCGTGGGGCGGGCCGGTTCCCTGGAGGAGGTCATCGAGGCGATCCCGCTGGTGGACCACCACGTGCACGGCGCCCTGGCCGGTGACGTGTCGCGGCGGGAGTTCGAGGAGCTGATCACCGAGTCCGACCGGCCGGTGCCCGCCTGGATGACCCAGTTCGACTCCCAGATCGGGTTCGCCGTCCTGCGGCACTGCGCGCCCGTGCTCGGCCTCGACCCGCACCCCGACCCCGAGACCTACCTCGCCCGCCGTACCGAACTCGGGACCGAGGAGGTCAACAGGCGCCTGCTCGCCGCCAGCGGGATCGGCCACTTCCTGGTGGAGACCGGCTACCGCGGGGACGAGATCCTCGACCCGGCGCGGATGGCCGCCGTCACCGGCAGGCCCGCCGACGAGGTCGTCCGGCTGGAGGCGGTCGCCGAACGGGTGGTCGCCGACGGGACCGACGCCGCCGGCTTCGCCGCCGCCTTCGAGGCGGCCCTCTGGGAGCGCAGCCGTACGGCGCGCGGGCTGAAGACGATCGTCGCCTACCGCCACGGGCTCGACTTCGACCCCAGCCCGCCCACCTCCGGCGAGGTGACGGCGGCGGCCGGCCGCTGGCTGCGGACGGCCGAGCGGACCGGGCGGATCCGCGTCGACGACCCGGTGCTGCTGCGCCACCTCATCTGGAAGGGCATCGAGCGCGGCCTGCCGCTGCAGTTCCACATCGGGTACGGCGATCCCGACGTCGACCTCCACCGCTCCGACCCGCTGCTGCTGCGCGGGCTCATCGAGCTGGCCGAGCCCTCGGGCGTCCCGCTGCTCCTGCTGCACTGCTACCCGTTCCACCGCAACGCCGGCTACCTCGCCCAGGTCTACCCGTACGTCTACTTCGACGTCGGCCTGGGAGTGAACTACACCGGGGCGCGCAGCGTGGCCGTCGTGGCCGAGAGCCTGGAGCTGGCCCCGTTCGCCAAGATCCTTTTCTCCTCGGACGCCTGGGGGCCCGCGGAACTGCACCACCTGGGCGCCCTGCTCTGGCGGCGCGCGATGACCCGCGTCCTGTCGGACTTCGTCGCCGACGGCGAGTGGAGCCCGGAGCAGGCGGTACGGGTCGCCACGATGATCGGCTCCCAGAACGCCCGGCGCGTCTACGGCCTGGGGGAGGACGCGTGAGCGGCATTCACGAGCGGCTCCGTGCCGCGCTCCACGCCGAGCTGCCCGACGCCTGCGAGCTGCGGCGGGAGCTGCACGCCGAGCCGTACGTGTCCGGCCTGGAGGAGCCGACGCTCAAACGCGTGCTGGACGCGCTGCCCGCAGGCACCGGGCTGGAGCGGGTGGCCGAGACCGGCGCGCTGGTCCGCATCGGCGGCGACGGCCCGGCCGTCGGGGTCCGCGGCGAGCTGGACGCCCTCCCGATCGTGGAGGAGACGGGCGTCCCCTGGGCCGCGCGCAACGGCGCCATGCACGCCTGCGGCCACGACGTCCACCTCGCCGCGCTGGCCGCGCTGGCCAGGGCGGTCGACCGCGTGGGAGCGCCCGCGCCGATGGTCGCGGTGCTGCAGCCGCGTGAGGAGACCTATCCCTCCGGAGCCCTCGACATCGTCGAGTCCGGCGCGCTCGACCGGCACCGGATCGGCGCGATGGTTGCCGCGCACGTCCAGCCGGTGCTCGCCGCCGGCGAGACGGCCTGCACGCCCGGCGCGGTCAACGCCTCCGCCGACGAGTTCACGCTGATCGTGCGGGGCCAGGGCGGGCACGCGGCCTACCCGCAGCTCTCCCGCGACCCGGTCCTGGCGCTCGCCCAGATCATCGTGGCCGCGCAGCAGCTCGTCAGCCGCGACTCCGATCCGATGACGCCGACCGTGGTCACCTTCGGGACGGTCGCGGCGGGCACCGCCCCCAACGCCACCCCGGCGGACGCCGTCGCCCGGGGCACCCTCCGCACGATGTCGGAGGTCTGGCGTGAGCAGCTCCACGACCGGTTCCGCGTGATCGCCGACGGGGTCGCCCGTGCCCACGGCTGCGAGGCGGAGGTGCTCATCGCACGCGGGGAGCCGGTGCTCGTCAACGACGCCCGCCTCGCCGAGGAGACCGCCCGCCTCCTCGCCCTCGTCCCGGGCGGCGCTCACCACGCGCCCGCCGTCCTGCGCTCCTGCGGAGCCGACGACTTCGCCTACTTCGCCGCGGCCGTGCCGTCGCTGATGATGTTCGTCGGCACCGACACCTCGTCGGGCCTGCACAGTCCGGGATTCCTGCCGGGGGACGAGACCGTGACGGCGGTCGCCGAGAGCCTGCTCGCGGCTTACCTCGCCGCCGCACGCGTGATCGGCGCCGACGGCCGCTGAGATCCCGGACGGCTGGGCGGGGCAGATCAGCCGAGATCCCGAACGGCCGCGCGGGACAGATCAACGGTCTGCGGAGTCCATGACCGGCGCGCCGTGATCGGAGAGAGCCATGACCGGTGCGCCGTTGTCGGAGGGATCCGGGACCGGTGTGCCGTTGTCGGGGAGGCCCGGGACGGGTGTGCCGTGATCGGGGAGATCAGGGACTGGTGTGCCGTGATCGGGGAGATCTGGGACCGGTGTGCCGTTGTCGGGGAGGCCCGGGATCGGCGCGCCGGGACCGGCGGGGGAGCTTCCATGAGCCGCCGGCCCGGGGCGCTCCGACGGCTGCTTGGCCATCCGGAACCAGACCACGCGTCCGGCCGGGGCGTCGTGCCACCCCCACGCCGAGGCCAGCTGCTGCACCAGCCACAGCCCCCGCATCCCGCCGCTGTCGCAGTCCACATCCGTGTGGACATGGGGCGTGTGGCTGGCCGATCCCTGGTCGGTCACGTCGACCTGGATCGTCTCGGCGCGGTTGGTGACGATCACCGTCACCTGTCCGTTGGGGTGGCGTCCGGAGTCGGAGTGCCGCACCGAGTTGGTCACCAGTTCGGTGACGAGGAGGAGCGCGTCGTCCAGCCGGTCGTGGTCGATGGCTCCGAGCAGATCGCGGACGTACAGCCGGGCCTGCGGGACGGACGCGACGTCCCCGGGGAGCGCTACGTGCCCCAGCAGTTCCGATGTCATCGCGTCACCGTCCCCGCGATCTGTCTGGCCATGCCCGCAGGCCGTACAAATCTTTGCAAAATCCTCATGACTACCGATAAATAGCCCTAAACAGGACGTTCGCCGTCGATATGGGCCGGGTACGCGGATCGTTCATGCCCCATGGGCCGGGTAGGGGGCATGCCCGGCCGGGCCGGAACGTGCCGGCGTGCGTGCCGGCCTCGGCCCCCTCACCGTCGGGGCACCGCGGACGTCCCGCTCACATGCCCTGTCCGCCACGTGCCCCGCTCACATGCCCTGTCCACCACATGTCCTGCCCACCACGTGCCCCGTCCGCATGCCCCGTCCGGCTGGGCCTCGGCCCCGGGCCGGCCCGATTGCTGAGAGGCTGGCGGCATGCGGATCGACCTGCACACCCACTCCACCGCCAGCGACGGCACGGATTCCCCCGAGGACCTGATGAGGGAGGCCGCCGCGGCCGGGCTGGGCGTGGTGGCGCTCACAGATCACGACACGACCGCCGGATGGGAGGCCGCCGCGGCCGCGCTGCCCGCGGGGCTGACGCTGGTGCGCGGCGCCGAGCTGTCGGGCCGGTGGTACGGCGGCGGGCCGACGGTGGGGCTGCACCTGCTGGCCTACCTGTTCGATCCCGGACACGGGCCGCTGGCCGCGGAGCTGGCCCGGGTGCGCCGGTCCCGCGAGCGGCGGACGGAGAAGACCGTGGCGCTGCTGAACGCCGACGGCATCGACGTCACGGTCCCCGAGGTGAACGCGTACGCGGCCGGCGGCACGGTGGGACGCCCGCACCTCGCCCAGGCGCTCGTCCGGCGCGGCCTCGTCGCGACCGTGGACGAGGCTTTCGGCCCGCAGTGGCTGGGCCACCGCTACCGCCTGGCCAAGGACGACATCGACGTCTTCACCGCGCTCCGCCTGGTGAACGAGGCGGGCGGCGTCTCGGTGCTGGCGCACCCGCGCGCGGGCGTCCGGGGCCACGTCGTGCCCGACGCGCTGGTCGCCGAACTCGCGGCGGCGGGCCTGTGGGGCATCGAGGCCGACCACCCGGACCACCCGGCGGCCGAGCGCGCGCACGCGCGCTCGCTCGCCCGCGACCTGGATCTGCGGATCACCGGTTCCAGCGACTACCACGGCACCAACAAGACCACCCCGCTCGGCGCCTTCACCACCGACCCGTCCGTCTACCAGGAGATGGCCGCCACCGCGACGGGCGCCGTACCCATCGTCGGAGCGTGAGGCGGACCGCCGGTCACCTCGACCACCGATGTCCCGGCGGGGACGGGCCTCAGCCGGGCTGGCTGTTGTCCTTGAGCGTGCCCCAGCCGTGCCAGCGGTCGATCTCGATCCAGGCGCTGACTCGGTCGCGGTCCCGCCGCGGATACTCCTTCCCCAGGTACTGCTGGGCCAGCCGGTCGATGTCGGCCAGATCCGTGTCGTCACGTATTTCGGCGACGTGCCCGATGATGCTGAGGTGTGTGTACCAGTTGTCCTCGTCGAGCACGGTGAGGGTGACCCGGGGATCGTTGCGTATGTGGTCCAACCGCTTGCGGCCCTTGTCCATGTTGACCAGAATCCGGCCGTCGTCCCAGAGATACCAGGTGGCCGTGGAGACCGGCTGGCCGTCGGACCGGAGCGTCGCGATGACGGCGGGATTCGGCCTCTTCAGCATGGCTACGGCTTCCTCGGGAAGCGGCGGGTTCGACATGGTCTCTCCACTCCGTATCGGCGTCCCCTGCGGTGGAGGAGGCGCATGCGGTTCATGAGATATATGTCCACGGTGTCACACCCCGGATGGCGCCTGCCCCCGTGCCCCTCCGCACGCCGTCCGCCCCACGCCCACGGCCGAACGCCGGCCCGCCCGACAGCGCGGCCGTCCGGCGAGGCAGCCGTTCAGCAGGACGACCGTCCGGCAGGGAGATCGTCTGGTGCGGTGGTCGTCCGGCAGGACAGTCGTCGGGCAGGGCGGTCGTCCGGCAGGACAGCCGTCCGGTGAGACGGTCAGTAACCCGTGGCGGGGTCGATCACTCCTTCCAGCGGGAGCCCCTTCCGCAGGCGGCGCACGTTCCGTTCGACCCGCTCGCAGAGCATCCGCATGACGTACTCGGCGGAGTCCGCGCAGTGCGAGGTGATCAGGGCCCTGGGGTCGCTCCACAGGGGGTGCCCCTCGGGGAGCGGCTCGGGGTCCGTCACGTCCAGGCCGGCGGCCGAGATCGTCCCGTCCCGGAGGGCTCCGGCCAGTGCGTCCGTGTCGATGTGCGCGCCGCGTGCGACGTTGACCACGACGGCGTCCGCCGACAGCAGCGCCAGCTCGGCGGCGCCGATGACATGCCGCGTCTCCGGGGTCAGGGCGAGGGCCAGCACCAGGACGTCGGTCTCGGGGAGTACGGCGTGCAGCGCCGTGGGCGGCAGCGTCTCCTCGGCGCCCTCGACCTTCTCGGGCCGGCGGCGGAGCACCCGGATCCGGCAGTCGAACGGCTGCAGGAGACGGACCAGCTCGGTGGCTATGCCGCCGCCGCCGAGGATCGTCACCCGCCGGCCGTGCAGGGACCGGGGGTCGACCGCAGACCAGTGCGGCGTCCGCGCCTGCCGTACGACACTGCGCAGGCAGGCCAGCGTCAACATGAGCGCGTGCTCGCTGACCTGCCCGGCGAACGACCCCTTGGCACAGGTGAAGACCACCGGCCGGTCGAAGATCCCGGACACCGCGAACTTCTCCACCCCCGCCCAGGGGAACTGCACCCACCTGATCCCGGGATGCCCGTCCAGGGCCGCCCGCAGTTCCTCCGGCTCCCCGGGGACGAGCCAGACCAGCCCCTCGGCCTCCGCCGGCGGCACGTTGACGCCCCCACCGGCCGACACGGCCTTCTCGATGTTGGAGCGCAACAGATCGAGGTCAGGAGAGTTGGCACGGCCATAGGCCGCCCCCATCTCCGCGGACGGGGCGATCGCGATGCGGGCTTCCATGGGCCCACATTCTGCCGCGCCCCGTTGACCTGCCTTTGACCAGGGTGCGCCGCTGCCGGCCGGATCGGGGTCAGCCACAACCCTTGCCCCACCAGCGTCGGTGTCGACGTCCGGCCGGAGCCGGAGCGCCCCTACCGCGGGCCGGAGGGCGCGCCGGAGAGACGGCGGTCAGGCTGGTCCTGATCGTCCGCTGGTCTCGGTTCTGCTTTCAACGAGACCTTCAAGGAACTTCTGGGTCTCCGGGTCCACCGAGTAGACGGCGGTCCCGACCATTCCTCGCGTGAGAAGCACTTTGTAGGTGTTGCGGATCAGCCGATCGGCCTGCTCATCCGTTACTCCTCGCTTCGTGAGCGCCGGATCCTTGCTGGCCTTCCGGACGGTGACGAGTTCGCCGTCACGGAAGAGCAGGTCCGGGCCGATGATCACGCCGTTCCAGTCGTATTCGAAGCCTTGCGCGGTGTAGACGCAGCCAACCTGCCCGAAACCGCCCTCCACGGTGGCCCACAGCGCGCTCGCCGGAGCGTCGCCGACGGCTCGGTCGCCCTTGACGTTCCAAGGGCGTGACCAGTCGTCGATCTGGACGTCATGTACGAGCGTGTCGTCGTCAAGCGGATCGCTCCACTTCCAGCAGAAGCCGGCTGTCATGCGCGCGGAGTAGCCTCCATCCAGTCTCCAACGTAGGAGAGCCTCGAGTTCCTGCGGTGACTCGGCCAGTGAGACCGCGAAGTGGTCGTCTCCGAGCCATGACTCGGGACGGTCGCCTTTCAGACCGAGGAGTCGCAGCACCCACTCCTCGTACGCGCGGCTGCCCCCACATCGGAACTGCTCGTCGAGTGATATCTCGCGGACCCGCAACCCCTGAGCCGTCGCATGACTCCTGATCTCCGCGACGGTGCCCATCTCGCCCGGCCGTACAACCTGATGCTCATCCAGGAGGAAGACGGGAATCCTTGCCGCCTCGATCAGCTCGTCCACCTGAAAGCGGCCGCTGCGGAGTCGCGCCGGGGTGTACCGGTTCTCCGAGGTCTCACGGATCCGATGCGCTTCGTCGCAGATGAGAGCTTCAAGACCATTGCGCTCTACCTGCATGAAGTTGTTGAAGTATTTGAAGAGGTTCTTGGTCTTGGAGGAGCCCTTCCCGGCGACGCGGCGCATCGTCTCGGTGAATGACCGCGACCCGGTGGCGTGCAGCACTGAGCGGCCCTGTCTCGACAACTCACCGAGGAGGGACAGTGCGATGACACTCTTGCCGCTTCCGGGGCCGCCGGTGACGATGACCACTTCCTTCGTGTCCGCTCTGCGGGCTCTGTCCACGGCGTTCAGGACGATCTCATACGCGAGCCGCTGCTCCGCCAGAAGGACGAACTGCTCCCGGTCCTTGATCTCCTGGGCGGCCAGTTTGAGTAGCTGCTTGGAAGGACGTACGGAACTGCTGAGCAGTCGGTCGGCCGCGTCAGCACCGGACTCGGGAGCGAACTGATCGCGAAGGTAGGTGAGAAAGGCGCCGCGCCGGGTCTTGGTGAACAGACGGCTCCGCTCGCCCTGATCCCGTGCGTAGAGGTCCTGGACATCGAGGTCAGCCGCGTTGTGGAGGTAGGCCACGCCTCTGACCGCGTCGCTCTGACCCTCCAGAGCTCCGACGAAGTCGGCGATGTATTCGCAGTAGCCCTCGACCTGAAGGGCGGGGTGCAGCTTGGGGCCGCCCGGGGCGCCTTCGACGAGCACGAGCTTCGGATCTTTCTCGAACAGCTCGGCCTGGCTCCACTGCTTCAGTTCCACGACGACGTAGGCATCTGCGGCCGTACGACGGTCCACCCCCGCGAGCACGACGTCGGCGCGCTTGCTGGTCAGTGGGAGCTGGTATTCGACCAGCATCTCGACATGGCCCAACCCGGCGTCGACCAGGTCCCGGGCGAGGACGGGAAGGCTGCGGTCCCAGGACCTGCGCTCGGCCTGGGAGGGATTGGTGCGCACTGTTCTTCTGAGGTGTTCGGCGATGGCCTCGCTGAGCCGTCTTTCGGGGATCGAATCGTCGGTCGCCAGCTTGGCCAGACTTTCGGCGGAGTGCCGAAATGCCGTCACGGACCTACCCCCAGGCAGCACGAGAGACTCGTGCGGTATGGGGGCGTATCCGTGATCAGCCGATCAGCGGAAGCCCGTCGGGCCGCATCATTACGCCAGGCACATTACAGCGATCACCCGGAAAAATCAGACGAGTGGTGGTGCCTTTCTGGCAGACCCCCGGTAGGTCTCAACGGCATAGCGTTTGTCGCTCTGGTCGAGCTTGGCGTGAGCCGCGTCGATGAGGTCGATCCCCAATACGTCGGCGAGCCGGGACAGATAGATCATGACATCGGCGACCTCGGACCGGAGACGCGTGGCCGACTCCGGGTCGTCCATGACGTTGGAGGACTCTTCGGGCGTCAGCCACTGGAGCTCCGCCAGCAGCTCGCCTACCTCTCCTGCCAGCGCCATCGCGAGATTCTTCGGCGTGTGGAACTGCTCCCAGTCCCTCGCCTGCGCGAACTGCCGCAGCCTGTCGGCCAGCTCTTCAAGATCCCTCATGCAAGCACGCTACAAGGGGAATCAAATGCCGATAGAACGCTGCCCTACCACCTCTCCGTCCAACTGCGACGATGAAAGGCGAATGGGATCACATGTTCTCGTCAGCACCGGACAAGAGGTTGCTGCCGTCTGCCGTCGGACCAGGCCGGGCGGAGGCCGGGGAGGGGCGGGAAGGGGACGCGGTTGCCCGGCCTGACGGCCACTGGAGGCGATGCTCACCGATCGCCTGACAATGTCATAGCTGACTGTGATTATGGCTTCACACAGTGGCGTCGCTCTGTTTACGGCAGGCCACGGATGATCACGTCTGGAAACGACTGACGAGGAGTACGGTGGCATTGGGACAGATCAGGGGAGGAGCCGTGATGAGCAGACCTCTCGAATCGCCCAATCCCCTGGCCGGCGCCGTGCTCGCGGTGCTGAAGGCGGCCCGCGAGCTGCACGCCGAGATCACCAAGGCGAAGCTGGCGAAGCTCCTCTATCTCGCCGACCTGGACGCCATCGAGTCGGGGCGCACCCAGTTCAGCGGGGCTACCTGGCGATGGGACGATCGCGGTCCCTACGATCACGCGCTCATCCGCGCCGAGGACTGGGTGGTGGAGAGCGAGCTGGTGGAGCGGCGCGACACGCGAAGCGCGGAGGACAGCTCGCATGCGCTCTCCCTGACCGTTGACATCGAGGATTCGCTCGACCCGGTCTACATGGAGTGTGTGCGGAACGTGGTCCGCCTGCACGGAGGCAAGAACGCGATCGATCTGAAAGACCTCTCCTACGAGACCGCCCCGATGGTCGAGGCGTGGGCGGGCGGTGAGCGGGGAGCACTGCTCGATCTCAACCGAGCGCGGCGCCATAAGCAGGCGAGGGTCCTTCGTGAACGGTTCCGATCGCGGCGCGGGGTCCGGCCTCCGCAGGAGGACGACCCGGGGGTCGGCGACGCGCTCAGAGCGGAGTTCCTGGAGACGAGAGACGGTCTGAGGCGGGCCAACGCGAAGATAATGGATGATCAGTGAAGGGATCCATCCGCAAGGGTGACGTCCACCTGGTGTCCGACCTGTCCCTCACGATGCCCCCCCGACGACCAGTGCAACTTCCATCCGAAACGGCCAGTGATCGTTCTCAGCGGTGACGCGAAGAACGAGCAGGCCGCCTGGCCCCTGGTGTACGTCGTCCCCACGTCGACGGCCACCACGCTCAGGACCGAATACTGCGTCAAGCTCGCCCAGGGACTCGGCAACCTCCCGAGCAAATGCTGGGTGCGGACAGTATGCGCCCAGCCCTTCCTCAAGGAGGAGCTCGGCGACTACCTGGGGCGGTTACCGGCCCAGGTCGTCTTGCTGATCGAGGAAAACCTGTTCGCCTACATGGGGCTCACCGACTGAGGGTGTGACCGCCATGCCCAAGGGATCGATTGTGACGTCGACCCCGGCCGGATTCTGACCTGATGGGGATCAACGCCGGGTGGCGGAGGGTGGAACCTTCGCCGGGACGGACCGGAGCTCCTCGGTGTCCGAAACGATGGAGAACGAGATCGCGTAGCGCCTGACCAGCTCAGAGAGATTTGCGATGATGGCCGGGCAGGGATGCGGATCACAGAGGATGGGAGGGGTGAGGTGATGGCTTATGACCCGAAACTGGCTGCGGCGCTCTCGGGCGCCACACTGCGCCAGCTCGCACACTGGCGCAAGGCCGGCGTGAGTCGTGGCGCGGTGTTGATACCGGAGATCTCCAGCACGCGCCCCGTCCTCTACTCCTTCCGCGACGTGGTGGCGCTGCGGACCTGCGTCAAGCTGCGTAACGACGCCTCACTGCAGAAGATCAGACAGGCACTCGACACTCTCCGTGATGATCTGAAGGAAAGCGGCCATCTGTCGTCCTACACACTGGTCGCCGACGGCAGCAGCATCTACCTGGCAGCGCCTGATCAGGCGGTCGACCTGGTGCGGAAGAAGGCCAACGTGGTCATCCATGAGCTGATCGACGTCCTGCAGCCGTTCTATCGTGACGGCAGGCACATCCCGGCGTTGCTGCAACCCCGCGCTCACGTGACGGTGGACCCGGCGGTCCGCGGCGGGGTTCCCGTGATCGAGGGCGCCCGCGTCCCCTATGACGAGGTAGCCGCACTGCTCCGGGACGGGATTCCGGCGGAACGGATCTCCGACTACTACCCGAGCGTCACCGCTACGGCGGCCCTGGATGCCGCCGATTTCGCCGACTACGTCAACAGTTACGATCCCCCCAAGGCGCGGCGTGAGGTTGCTGCTGGATGAGAACGTCTCCAGACCGCTCCACCAGGCCGTCACGGCTTTTGTCCTGGGGCATGAGATCGTGCATCTACTCGATCTCGATCGCTGGTCCGGAACCCGGGATGAACACCTCTACCCCCGTGCGGTGGCCGAGGGATTTCACGTCATCCTGACCAACGACGCCCGGCAGATGCAGCGTCCCAGGGAGGTCGAGGCGATCGCCGCTTCCGGGCTGCATCGGATCGAATACCCGCACAAGCATCCCGGCCTGGTCGGGATTGGTCTTGCGATCGCCACGGTCGCCGCTGGGTTGCCCGCCGCTCTGGATCTTCTTGCTGAGACGGATGGGCAACGCCTGGTGGCCTTGCGCGGCATCGACCCGACCCCGGCCAACCGCCTGTGCGTCGTCGACCCGGCCGTTGCTCCGCCCAAATACCGGCCGGACCTGAACTAATCCTTCTGCTCGCTTGGACGTCGGCTCTGCCTCGATGGCTTTCGGGAGGTGTGCTGCGTCGTTCATGCCGTGGCTATACGGCTTCCGCCCCGAACGGCGCCGTGGGCTGTCCGATCGGCCGCCGCGGCCGTCATTCGTACAGCAAGCTTGGATCATGCATGACGAGGAGATCACCAGGGTGACGACGGCCTTGCCGGCGAGTGCCGATCCGGCCGTCGCCCCGCAGGGCCGGAGGCGGCGCTGGGTGAGCGTGCTCGCCTGGCTGGTGGTGTCGCCGTTCGCGGTGTGGGCGGGGCTCCGGCTGATCCCTGCCGACGTGCACTTCCGATGGGTGCAGCTCGTGGCGTTCACGCCCTATGTGGCCCTCGCCTCGGCGGTCGCCCCGCTCGTCGCGCTGGTGTCGAGGCGGTGGGCCGCGCTGGCCGTGAGCCTGGTGGTGACCGCGACGCTGGCGGCATGCGTCGTCCCGCGTGCGCTGCCGGACGGTGGCCGGACGCCCTCGGGCCCGGCGTTACGGATCCTCTCCTCCAACCTGGAGGTCGGGGCGGTCCCTCCGTCGGTCCTTGTCGATCTCGTGCGGAGGCTCCGCCCCGATGTCCTCGCCCTCCAGGAGCTGACGCCATCGGCCGCGGAGGGGCTCCAGAAGGCGGGGCTGGCGACGCTCCTGCCGTACAAGGCGGAACTGGCGCTGGAGGGGCCACGTGGGTCAGGCGTCTACGCCCGGTACGCGATCACGCCGGGGCGGGCCATCGAGTACGGCTTCGGCCAGATGGTGGCCACTGTGGAGGTGCCGGGGGCGGGACCCGTCGGCATCGTGTCCGTGTATCCCTGCGCTCCGAGTGATGAGACGGGGTTCCCGTGCTGGGCGGACGGCCTGGCGGCGCTGCCCCGCCCTGGCGGTGCCGTACAGGTGCTGGCGGGGGACTTCAACGCCACACTTGACCACGCCCGGATCCGCGACCTGCTGGACGCGGGCTACCAGGACGCCGCCGACGCGACGGGCGACGGCCTCACAACCACGTGGCCGTTCCGGTCGCGGCAGTTCAACGGCTTCGACATCCCCACCGTGACGATCGACCACATTCTGGCCGACCGGCGCGTGGGCGTCCGCTCATTCGACGTGCACCGGCTTCCGGAGACCGACCACCGGGCCGTCTCCGCTGAACTGGTCCTCCCACGTCGCTGACCCTCTCCCACCGGTCCACTCGCCAGGCTCGTTGATCCATAGCCGGCCCTCGAATGCCATGTCCGCCCTTTTCTGATGCGTCAGTGCCGTGCGGCGGAGGGCGGGACCTTCGCGGGGACTGATCGGAGCTCGTCTTCGAGGGCGTCGATGAGGTTTCTGGCCGCCTGGCGCAGCCGTACGCGGCGGGCGCTGAGGTCTTCGGCGAACCGCCGGGCGGTCGGGCCCACCCAGACGGGCTGGCCGGTGAACTGGCCGTGGGCGGGGTCGAGCGCCGCCTCCAGGATGGCGACCCGCGCCCTGACCTCCGCCAATGTCTGTTCCAGCACCTGCCGCCGCGGGTTGGGCACCAGGTCCTCCGGACGAGGATTCATATATCTCCTCTGCGGATGCCGATACAACGGCGGTTTCATTGGACATTATTGGATCTACGGCACACCGGCCAGCCCTGGAGGAATTCATGGCATGTTCTGTACGGCGCGGCGTCATGGTGTGCGTGGTTGTGTTGCTGGCGGTGGTGTCCGGATGCGGTGACGGTGGCCCTACGGCGGCGGAGGCGGGTGAAACGCTCAAGGCGCACATCACTGAGTTGATGAAAGAGCGCCATGCTTTGGATGTCCAAATCACCGATTCTGGTGGACGTGATATTCCCTGTGGCGAAGGCAAGGCCAAGCGGACCTTTGCGGCCACTGCTATGGATGGGGCGGAGCAACGGGGGGCGGACAGTCTCAATACCCTTCTGCTGGGCTCGCTTTCCAGGGTAGCTCCCTACCGCATTGTTGAGGATCGTGGTGACGCTCCTATCAAGCTTGCCAACGACGAGTACAAGACAAAGATGATTTTGGAGTCGCCAGGCAAGGGAAAGTACACCGTCAGAGGCGAGACCGAGTGTCTACCGACCTCGTGAGTTAACTGTCGAAGGCCAGGCTGCGCTGTCGGCCTCGCTTGTTGCCGCCCTCGAACCAGTTTGCTGTGTCGTCAGACAACTTCCCTACGGACAGATCTTCCTTGCTGCCCATCCCGTTGGCCGCCGCCCATCTCTCGAATGCCTCCAGCCCTTTGTTCCCCTGTTTGATCAATTCGGAGAAGGGTTTGAGATTGCCGTGCGCGTCGGCGATGGCTACGCCGGGTGGGCAGGCGGCCTGGAACTCGGCGGGTGTCACCTTCGGGGCGAAACCGTTGGCCATGAGCATCTGCGCGTAGGTGTGTTGGCGGCCGAGGGTTTCGATGCCGTCCTTCTTGTCGGCCCGGTCCACCCGGGTCTCGTCGTCTCCACCGAAGGCGCCCTCAGCGGAGAGGGAGGTGCTCAGCGCCAGCCAGCCGAGGGTCATGCTCAGGGGTTGCCCCGAGATCGTGCTCGTCATCCCGATGGCCGTGTCGCGGATGAACCCCACCACGTCGTCTCGCTGTTTGTCGAGCATGTCCAGGTTGCCCTGGATCTTCTCGATGGCGGCCAGCTCGAAGCCGCGCACGTTGCCCAGAGCGGTGAACACCTGGTCCAGGCGTTCGACGTCGCCGGTCCGCCTGGTCGTCGCCGACGCGTCGGCGATCAGTTTCTGGGAGAACCGCCCCATCCCCTCGTCGAACGGGGCGAGGTTCTCGGCCGAGTCGGCGAAGAGTTTGAGGAAGCGGTAGGTGTCCTTCGGGCTCAGGGTGAATGCGGACCTCATGCCGAACGCCGAGGTGGAGGACTTCAACGCGCTGTCCTCGGTCATGTTCGCGTCGCCGATGTTGGCGCCCTCGGTGATCTCGGTGGTGTAGGCGCCGGCGATCTCGGCCAGGTGGACGCGGACTTCCTCGCCGATTTTGAGATCGTCGAACGTCGTCATCACGGTGAAGGCGAAGGCGGCCGACTCCTTGCTGTGCTTGCCGTCCTCCTCGTCGTAGGCGCCGGAGGCCGCGGCCAGCATGCGCCCGAAGGCGTCTTTCTTGTCGTCCCCGCTGAGGTACTTGCCGCCGGCGTAATCGTTGAACTTCTTCAGGAACTCCTTCAGCTTCGACTGGTCCTTGGCGTACGGCCCGGTCACCGCCGCGATCGCCTGCCGCGCGGCGGCCGGGTTGTTGCCCAGCGCGTAGAGGAAACCCGAGCCGATCTTCCGGGGGTCGGCGAGCCCCTGCTTCAGCACCACGTCCGTCAGCCATTCGGCGGGGAACTTCCCCCCGCTCAGCAGGAGAGCCGCCTTGGGGCCCGCGTTCCGTATCGCGTCCTTGACTTTGGCGAAGCCCGGGACGCGTGATCCCGCGGTGACCGCGGTGCCGAAAGCCTGGCTCACCATGCGGAGCACCTCGTCGTCGGGATTGGGAGTGGCGGCGAGCGGTCGGGGGTGTGAGGAGTCCAGGTTCTTCCGCAGCAGCGCGGGGAGCCCGATGGTGCCTTCCGTGCCGAGGGCGGCGAAGAAGGCGGCGGTGAAGTCGGCGTCGTTCTTGTGGGCGGCCAGTTCCTTGACGATCTGCCCGTACTCGTCGGAGGAGGGGCGTCCGAGCCAGGGCACCTCCACCGGTTCGATGTCCAGGAAACGCCTGCCCAAGGCCGTGCCCTGCCGCTGGGCCTCCGCGGGGGAGAGATGTCTCCCCTCGCTGTAGCCGACCATCCCGGAGCCGGGCAGCCACGGCGCCAGGTCGTCGCCCACCCGGATGGTCTCATTGCGTTTGCGCAGTCCTGGCAGCTCGTCGTCGATCCAGCCCTCGATCTCCTTGATCGGTTGCAGGGCCGCCGCCGACAGCTGCGCCGTGGCGAGCAACTGCCGGATCCGCTCGGACTGCTCGCCGATCACGTCGCGGCCGCGTTCCAGCGCGGTGACGAAGCCCTGCATCAGGTCGGGGTCGATCCCGGTGAAGTCCGGCGACAAAGGCCCCGTCCCCGATGCCATCGACTCCACCATTCCCCTCGTCCTATTTTTAGTTATTTCACTCTAGCTACCTAATGAGCGTATTAAGGAGGGAATAATGCGTATCAATCCGGCATTGCGGGATTGGTTTCCGGCCTCGACGGCTGCTCTCAGTGCCAGACGCTGACCATGACGGTGATGACGAGTAGTTTGACCAGCCAGTCGCCCGCATGGACGGCGGCGAGTTTCCAGGGGGCGTTGTCCCAGATGACCGAGCCGGTGAGGAGCACGAAGGGGAACCCGATCCACGCGGCCGATCCGAGCAGTGCCGCGCCCGTCCAGTCCGTGATCCCCATGCGTGCGGCGAGTCCCGCGAGGACGGAGGCGACGACGAGGCTCCGGAACAGTTCGACGAGCACCTTCCACGCCGGTGGCCTGCCACCGGCTGAGGCGCCTGCGTCCGCGCCGCCGAGCAACTCCGCCCGCTGCTTGCCGAACGCGGCGTACCACACCGAGCTGATCACGAACGAAGCCACAGCGGCCGCGACGATGGCCAGGTAGTTCACTTCCACAGGGTTCTCCTCATGTCATGCGCGACTGTCGGCGCTGGTCATCGGGTCCGTATCCCGCAGGATCGGCAGGACTGATCCCCGCAGGATCGGCAGGACTGCCGGGGCCGGCAGGACCGATCGCGGTCTGCCGGGAGGGCGGCGTTGCCCGGGGGCGCCGGTGATCGGGTGCACCGGTACGGGGCCGCCGGTGCGTCAGGGTTCGAGCAGCGTCTTGAGCGCGGCCAGGCGCTCACGCCAGAAGACCTTCATCCGCGCGGCGGTCTCGGCGTCGGCCAGCTTCTCGTGGATGAGCGCCACCTGGGCCTTCGCGTCGCCCTTGGCGACGAAGCCGACGGCGATCCGCGTCGACCCGTCCTGCCAGTCGGCCCGGAACGACTTGGGCGCGGTGGCCGTACGGACCCTGAGCTCGCCGGGTAGCCAGCGCTCGCGCTCCGCGGCGTCGGCGAACGCCTCGTACAGGCGGTCCACCGGGACGGCGATGGTCTTGCTGCCGGTCGCTGAGTAGTAGCCGGCGCTGTTCTGGCCGGGAGCGCGCATTCCGCGCTCCTGCTCGTACACCACCGTGATGTTCTGCGCCGACCAGTTGTCGACCTGGTGCTCCTGCACGAGCCAGCGTGCGATCTCGGTGTGCGTGCGTCCGGTCGCGCCCCAGGTGTCGAGCAGCGTGAACCATCCGTCCCAGCCTCGGCCGGTGCGCTCGCGCACGGTCAGATCGGAGACCTTGCTGGTCCCGATCGCTCCGGCGGGCCGACCGGTGGGCGGCGAGACCTGAGGGTGACCGGCCTTCTCAAGGATCCGGCGGAGAGCGGTGGTGTAGCTCTCGCCCGTCTTGTCCATACGGGCCCGTACGCGGGACTTGAGCGACTTCCGACTCGTCATCACATGCAACCCATCACGGCATGGCCGCAGGACCCACGCTCCCGTCGACCCCGCCGGAAAGGTCGTGTGTGACGGCATCCCGAGAACTCGAGGTCCCCTTTGCCCCCGTCGACGCCGGTGGCGTGAGCACCGGAAATGGGGGTTAGGCGCAGGATGGCGCCGTGAGTAACGATATATACCGTCGATGGGCGGTGCAAGCACCACGCCCGCGGAGTTTGAAGGGGCGGGGCCCGCTCGGAAGGGCCGGGATGACGGTGCCGGTTTCTGTCGGATTCGGGTGGTACTGATGATCATCCCAGTGATTCCGACGATCTGTGGAGCTGTGCGATGGCAACGGTCACCTTCCGGGACGAGACCGCGACGGGGAAGCCGATAGCGGAGTCCGTCCTCCCCGACCTGCCCGAGAGCATCTCGGCGCGGGAGCTCGTCCGGCTCCGCGTCCGCGAGGAGGTCGCCCGCTACAACGCCGCCCCCTCTCCCCGGTTCAACGGCCTGGTCCGTCCGGTGGACGCCGAGGTGGAGCTGAACGGCTACCGGATGGGCACGAGACAGCGGATCGACTGGGAACGTCAGGCGGACGCCGCCGAGCGGGCGTTCCAGCGCAACGGGTTCCTGCTGCTCGTCGGGGAGCGTCAGATCGACGACCTGTCCGAGGTGATCGACCTGACCGTCGACCCGGTCGTGTCGTTCGTCAAGCTCGTCCCGCTGGTCGGAGGCTGACATGACCGAGCTCGACGACTTCACCCGCTCCTACGGCTACCTGATCGGGTACGTGGAGGAGACGACCAGGGAGCTGTACTGTCGCTTCGACGCGCTCTTCGAGCGGGGGCTGTCGCCCGGGCCGGACGTCGACTGGCGGGAGTACGGGCGCTGGGCGCAGCTGAAGCTGGGCCTGGGACGGGAGGGCGGACATGATCACGACGAGCGCGTCCTCCGGCTGATCCGTTCGGTGGCCGAGCGTGACATCCCCTGGACGCTCGGGGACGCGCGGATCCTCGTGTACAGCGCCCAGACGCTGGTCTACTGGGGCCACACCCGCTACGAGGAGATCTTCCGGCTCCCGCTCGCCGTGGCGCGGCGGTTCGGCTTCCAGGAACGCCGCGTGATCTTCGAAAGCATCGGGGCGCAGCGCTGGCTCCCGGAACACCGGCTCCCGGTACGGGAGGCACTGGCCGAGCAGCTCGACGAGCTGCTGATCGAACCCGCCGAGAACGGCCCGGCCGGCGTGGTGCGGAACGTGATCTGGGAATGCGACGACGTCGCCCGCACGCTGGCCGAGGAGTACGGCGCGCGCCTGGCCGACCCCGCGGTCCTGCCCCTGCTGCACCACTGGAACACCGCCCGGTCCTCCAGACCCAGCGGGAAATGGCTCAGGACCGCCAGGACGCTGCTCACGCCCGACGCGGCCGGCCTGGTCCGCGAGATCCTCGCCCGGGTGGCGGCCCACCGGGAGAAGGCGATCGACCACCGGGCCGACAGCGGCTACGAGTGGAGGGAGACCGTCTTCCTGCACGAGCGCACCACCGTGCCGGTGCGCGGCATGGTGTGGACGTGCGAGCTGATCGACGAGCCGTGGGTGAGCCAGCTCCTCGGCGACCTCGCCCTGACCTGCGGGACGGGGATCGGCGGGTCGGGCGCCAACTGCCGCAGCGAGCTGCTCGCCAACGCCGCCGTCGGCGTCCTGTCCCGTCGTGGCGGGCTCGACACCGTCGCCTCCCTGGCCAGGGTCCAGACCAAGGTCCGCAGGAAGTCAGTGCTGGCCAACGTGGCGCGCACGCTGGACGCGGTGGCCGTCCAGGCGGGACTGAGCCGCGAGCAGCTGCTGGACCGCACCGTGCCGGCCTTCGGGCTCGGCCCGGACGGGGTGCGGGAGGAGAGGATCGGCGACTGTCTCGTACGGCTCTGCGCCGACGGCCCGGCGCTCCGCTACGTCAACCCCGCGGGCAAGACCGTCAAGTCGGTGCCGCAGGCCATCCGCCGGGACCCCGCGCTGGCCGAGCTCAAGTCCACGTTGAAGGAGCTCAAGCAGACGCTGCCGGCCGAGCGGTTCCGGCTGGAGCGGGCACTGATCGAGGAACGGGTCTGGCCGTGGCGCCAGGTGACGGAGTTCTTCCTCGACCACCCGGTCACCGGCCTGTACGCCCGGAACCTGATCTGGCAGGTCCTTCAGGGGCCGGCCGGACTGCCGGTCAGGACCGCCGGCGGCTGGGAGCTCACCGATCCGCGGGGCCGTGGGATCCAGCCGGACCCCGACACCCCGGTCCGGCTGTGGCATCCGATCCGCGAGACGGCCGAGGACGTGCTGGCCTGGCGCGATCACCTCCTGGAGCACGGCGTGCGTCAGCCGTACAAGCAGGGCTTCCGGGAGGTCTACCTGCTGACCCCGGCCGAGGAGCGGACCCGCACCTTCTCCAACCGGTTCGCCGGGCATGTGCTCCGGTACGGCCAGGCCAAGGCGCTGCTGAACCAGCGCGGCTGGAGCGGGCTGGCCATCGGCCACTGGGACTACGAGTGCGGTGGCGACCAGGGCGAGGCCGTCAAGGAGCTGTCCGGCTGGCGGGCCCGCTGGGGCATGCACGTCACCGGCGACGCGGCGGCCGACGGGTGGGGCACCGCCTCCTTCTGTGCCAGCGAGCAGATCCACTTCTACCGGGACGGTCAGGATGCCGCCGGCTACCACGACACGGCCGGTAACCTCGCCGCCCGCGAGGGCGCTCCGCTGTCAGAGGTGCCGCCGCTGGTGCTGTCGGAGGTGCTCCGCGACGCCGACCTGGCCGTGGGGGTCGCCTCGGTCGGCCTCGACCGGCAGGTGACGGGCGGTCATGAGGACTACTGGCACTCCTACGGCTTCGGCGAACTGACCGAGACCGCCCGGACCCGGCGCGACGTGCTCACCCGGCTCCTGCCCCGGTTGAGGATCGCCGACCGGGTGGAGCTGACCGACCGGTTCCTGCGGGTGCGTGGGGACCGGCGGACCTACAAGATCCACTTGGGGTCGGGCAACATCCTGATGGAGCCCAACGACGCCTATCTGTGCATCGTCCCCGGACACGACCGTGGCACCGGGTCCGTCTTCCTGCCCTTCGAGGAGGACGGCGGCATGTTGTCGGTCATCCTGTCCAAGGCGTTCCTGCTCGCCGACGACACGGCCATCACCGATCCGTCGATCACCCGTCAGCTGGACGCCTGAGAGCGCCGCGGCTGCTGATCATGGCGTGTCCGGGCGCGGGGGGACGAGGTCGTCCACCGCGGGGGACCAGGCCGTGACCGCCACAGCCGGCAGCCGTCCGGTGCGCCCGCCGGACCAGGGTGAGGGACCCGGCCGGCACCTGTCGCGGGCTGCCGTGATCACCATAAACTGATCGATCATGGACTGGGTCGAGCGGGTCGCCGGGATCCGGCGCTGGACTCGCGGCGGCGAGCGGGCGCCGCACAAGCCGCTCCTGCTGCTGTACGTCCTGGGCCGTTTCCAGCGGGACGGCAACCTGCCGATCCCCTTCAGCGCCGCCGAGGCGGATCTCAGGCTGCTGCTCAAGGAGTACGGCCCACCACGGGACACCAGCCCCGGCTACCCGTTCCACCACCTGACCAGCGACGGTCTGTGGCTGGTCGACACCGTCACCGGACCCGGCAGCCCCGGCCCGGGACTGGGCCGCCTACGTGACGGCCAGGCCACCGGCCGGCTCCATCCCGACCTCGCCCGCGCCCTCACCGAGGATCCCCGCCTGGCGGCCGGGATGGCCCGCTTCCTGCTGGAGGCGAACTTCCCGTCTTCGCTGCACGCCGACATCTGCCGACTGGTCGGCCTGGACCTGGACAGCTTGGAGACCGTCACCACGGCCGTGCCCGCACCCGCCGCCGCGCGTCGTGACCCCACCTTCCGCGAGAAGGTGCTCATGGCCTACGAGTACGCCTGCGCGTTCTGCGCCTACGACGGCTGGCTGGACGGCACCGCGGTCGGGCTGGACGCCGCCCACGTGCGCTGGTGGGCCTTCGAGGGCCCCGACGACCTGGCCAACGGGCTGTGTCTGTGCGCCATCCACCACAAGCTGTTCGACAAGGGCGTGCTGGGCCTGACAGCAGAGCGCACCATCACCGTCTCGGCCAGGTTCGTCGGCCGGTCGGTCTCGGCACGGGACATGGTGCTGTCTCTGGCCGGACGGCCCGCCCGCGCCCCGCAACCAGGCATGGACGCCGTGGAGTCCGGCCACATCGACTGGCACGGCCGCCAGGTCTTCCGCGCCCCCGCCCGGAGCGCCTGAGCACCGGGCGCGTGGGCAGGAGCCCGGTCGGCTTCACTGTTCACACCGCCGAGGAGCCCGGCACGTCGGCGGAGAACCGGCTCGACCGGATGCGGTACCGCCCCGGACTGATCACCGTGACCGGCCGGATCTCCCTCCATGGCCGCGACCTGCGGAGCTCGCCGGCCGCGGTCGGGGTCAGCCGCCGGGATACTTCTCCAGCCACGCGTCCGTGACCCGGTGCCCCTCGGCGGACCGGGCCACGAAGTCGTCGGCGAGTCCGGCGATGGCCTCGCGGCCTTCCAGATGGGCGAGCCAGTCGGCGGGGAGGGCGGTTTCGCCGTGGAGGGCTCCCAGGAGGTTGCCGCAGACGGCTCCGGTGGAGTCGCTGTCGCCTGAGTGGTTGACCGCGAGCAGCAGCGCCTGCCGGAGGTCGCCGGGCCCGGGGTGCGCCAGGGCGCAGTAGACCGCGATGGCGAGGGCCTCCTCGGCGACCCAGGCTCCGCCGAGCGACTCGACCTTCTCCGGGCTCGGGTCGCCCTCCGCCGCGAGGGCCACCGCGGCGCGCAGCGCCCGGCTGGTCTCCTCGTGGCCGGGGTAGGTCTCCAGCAGGTCCGTCGCCTTCCGTACGGCCTGCGGGAGAGGCTCGTCCTCCATCAGGAAGTGGACGGCGGCGGCGAAGGCACCGGCGGCGAGGTAGCCGGTGGGGTGGCCGTGGGTGATCTGGGCGCACCGGGCCGCCAGTTCGAAGGCGTGCCGGGCGCCGCGCGGACGGAGCCCGAAGGGAGCCGAGCGCATGACCGTCCCGCAGCCCTTGGAGCCGGAGTTGACCGGTCCCGGCTCACCGAGGGGCGCCGGGGCGGCGGCCCGGCCGTGCCGCAGGCCGGACAGGCAGGCGCTGCCCGGGGCCCGCTGGGAGTAGAGCCACCTCTGCTCGCGCAGCCGGCCGGTGCGGAACGCGCCGTCCCTCGGGGAGGCGCCGTTCACCGGGGAGACGTCATCCGTCGGGGAAACGTCGTCCGCCGGGGGATCCGCCGGGGGAGGGGAGGGGTGCTGCTGGGTGTCCAGCCAGCGCAGGTAGGCCCGCCGGACGGCGGCGACCTCCTCCCGGATGGACGGCCCCTCCACGGTGGTTCCGGCTCCGTGGCCCGGCCTGCCTGCGGTGGCCCCACCTCCGCGGGCCGGCCCTTTCATGGTGGTTCCGTCTCCGTGGGCCGGTGCGCCTGCGGCGGTCCCGCCTCCGCGGATCAGCCCCTCCACGGTGAACAGCGTCATCTGCGTGTCGTCGGTGATCAGGCCGATCCTGCCGCGCCAGTCGGCGACGGGCCCGGTCAGGCCCGCGGAGCCGTACTGCCTGCGGATCCGCTGGATCGACTCGAACTCGACCGGGGCTCCCAGCGCGTCGCCGAGGGCGCCGCCCAGCAGGCAGCCCCGCACCCGGCTGTGGTAATCCGGCAGGTCATCGCTGGAACGGTGCACGGTCGCAGTCCTCCGGCTCCCGCCGGGACACGGGCGGGGCGTCTGTCGTCGGTCAGGGGATAACAGGTTGAAAGCGGTCGGAGTAAATCGGCGTATGTGCGGAACTCTACGGCTGGAGTGGCGTTCACGGTGTCGGACTGGCCGACCTGTGAACGGCTGGACCCGCGGCGCTCTGCGGACGGCTGAACCAGCGGCGCTCTGTGAACGGCTGAGTCCGGACGGACCGGTGAACCGTTGAAGTCGCCGCAGCCCGCACATTCCACGCCGGGCGCCGCGTCAGGTGTGCCGCGGGCCGTACTCCGGATGAGTCCAAGGAGCTGAGATGTCCTATCCACCACCCCGCTACTCCGGCGACAAGGGCGAGGTCAGCGCGGTGTTCAGGCCCGCCGGCACCCCGCCCGACCTGGTGTCCGAGCGCATCGTGACGGCCGGACCGGCCGTGAGCGCGGGCACGGCGACCCACTACCTGGCCACCACCGCGTCCACGGGCGGCGAGTTCGGCCTCTACCGGGTGGACATGGGGCCCGAGCCGGGCGGGCCGAGCACCCACTTCCACAGGACGATCTCCGAGTCGTTCTTCATCCTGTCCGGGACGGTGCGGCTGTTCGACGGCGAGCGCTGGACCGACGCGACCGCCGGGGACTTCCTCTACGTCCCGGTGGGCGGGCTGCACGCCTTCCGCAACGAGTCGGGCGAGCCGGCGTCGATGCTGATGCTGTTCGCGCCGGGCGCACCGCGCGAGGGGTATTTCGAGGGGCTCGCCGGGCTGGCGCGGCTCAGCGAGGAGGAGCGGGCCGAGTTCTTCGTCCGGCACGACAGTTACTGGGTCTGAGGGACGGGGACGGCACGGCCCCGGTCATGAGCACGCTCGGCCCCGTCTCCCGTTCTCCTGTCTCCCTTCCGTCGCTCCGCCTGCGTGCTGGACGGCTTATGTGACAGGGAATGGCGGCATTCCCTGTCATATCCCCGGATCGACGTATGGGTGAGAACCGAACAAGACGGACCCGAGAAAGGCACCGGCCACCATGACCGCCATCCAGATCCCCGCCGCCGCCACCCCCGCCACCACCGCGTCGGCCGCCTCGGCCGCCACCCGTTCCCTGCTCACCTGCGCGGCCGTCGCGGCCCCCCTGTGGACTGTCGTCTCCCTGGCCCAGGCCGCCACCCGCGAGGGCTTCGACCTGACCCGCCACCCCCTGAGCGCGCTGAGCAACGGCTCCCTCGGCTGGCTGCAGATCACCAACTTCCTCCTGGCCGGCATCCTCACCGTCGCCGGAGCCGGCGGCCTGCGCCGTGCCCTGCACGCCACCCCCGGCGGCACCTGGGCCCCCCGGCTGGTCCGGATCAACGGCGTCGGCATGATCGCCGCGGGACTCCTCGTCATGGACCCGGCCGACGGCTTCCCCGTCGGCACCCCCTACGGCATGCCCACCACACTCACCTGGCACAGCTACGGCCACATGGCCGCCGGCTCCATCGCCTTCGCCGCCCTCATCGCCGCCTGCTACATCCTGGGCCGCCACTTCAGCCGCGCCGGTGACCGCGGCCACGCCATCGCCTCCCACCTCGCCGGCACCGCCCTCCTCCTCGGCGACGGCTGGGCCATGACCGGCGGCAGGGCCGGCTCCCTGACCCTGGCCGTCGGCGCCATCACCGCGATGCTCTGGATCTCCACCGTCGCCGCCCGCTACCGCCGCGGTCTCTGACCCTCCGCCGGAGAGCCCGCCGGCACCGCGGCACCAGTCGCACCAGCCCCTGAATCCCGCATCGCCAGGAAGGACACCGACATGGCCAGGTTCGCCACCGTGCAGGACTACCTCACCTCCCTCCCCGAGGCCCAGCGCCAGATCACCGACAAGCTCCTGCCGCTCATCGAGGCGGCACTGCCGGGGGCCGGTGCGGTCTGGCAGGGGCACCCGGTGTGGAGCCTCGGCTCGGCCCCGGGAAAGTCCCCGGTCTGCTACGTCAAGGCGTACTCCGCCTACGTGACCTTCGGATTCTGGCGAGGCCAGGAGATCGCCGACCCGTCCGGCCGCCTCGAACCCAATGCGCGGGCGATGGCCGGCGTGAAGCTCCGCACTCCGGCCGACATCGACCCCGACCTGTTCACCGCCTGGCTCCACGAGGCGCGCGACCTGGAGGCGCCGACCGGCGACTGACCTGGCGACTGACCAGGCGGCTGGCTCGGAGACTGACCAGGCGGCTGACTCAGGGACTGATCCGGAGGCGACCAGTGACCGTCCGGGGACGGGGCGGCGGCGGAAGAGCGCCGGACGAACGGGAGGGGGCGTCGATCCGCCTGACCGCCTCGGCGTCCGCCGGT
>NZ_JBSFPS010000107.1:0-30338 GCF_053588315.1 Streptosporangium sp. NPDC003464
TCGTCACCACCGGCCTGCCGCTGATGGCCCTCAGCGCGTTCGTCGCCGGCGCGGCCATCGCCCCGACGCTGATCGTCATGTACGAGATCGTGGAGACGCTGGTGCCCGCGGCCCGCAGCAGCGAGGGGTTCGCCTGGGTGCAGAGCGCCCTGGTGATCGGCCTGGCGGCGGGTGTGTCGCTCTCCGGCCAGGTGACGGACGCCCTCGACGGGCACCACGCCTTCCGGGTCACCACCGCGGCGGGGGCCGTGGCGCTCGTGATGGCGGCGCTGTACGTGCGGCTCGGGCAGGGCGTGCGGCGCGCCGAGGCCGTGCTCGTGAAATGACGACCGCGCCGGCCGTCCGGAGGGGGCCGCGGTCCCAAGGACTTCGGTAATTCCCTCGGTGGAAAAAGGCCCGGCCGGTGCGATGCTTAATTCGGAAGCGATGACTTGTAAATGCGGCGACGCGCCAACGCGAAGTAGGGACACGATGCGTGATATCGCGATAGTCGGCATGGGATGCCGTTTCCCCGGCGCAGGAAATCTGAACGAATATCTGGGAATCCTGCTCGGCGGCGAGCACCGATTTCATTCGGTGCCGGCGGAGCGTTGGGATCACGGGGTTTTCCACGACCCCGCCGACCGCAGGGCGGCGCGGAAGGCATACACCGACCAGGTGTCCTACCTGGAGGGCATCGACCGCTTCGACGCCGCCTACTTCCGGATGCCGCCGCGGCGGGTGCGGACGATGGACCCGCAGCAGCGGCTCCTGCTCGACGTCGCCCGTGAGGCCGTCCAGGACGCGGGCTGGGAGCGGCGCCCGTTCGACCGGGAGAACACGGGCGTCTACTTCGCGATGAGCACCGCCGACTTCATGTATCTCACGCCCGACCCCATGGACATGGAGCCCTGGTCGATCCCGGGCGAGCAGCTCAACATGGCGGCCACCAACGTCAGCCAGTTCTACGACCTCGGCGGGCCCAGCTTCACGGTGGACTCCTCCTGCTCGTCGGGACTGGTCGCGCTGCACGAGGCCGTCGTCGCGCTCCGCACCGGGGTGTGCGCCGAGGCGCTCGTCGGAGGGGCCTACGTCAACCTCATCCCGCACAGCCTGATCGGCTTCTCCAAGGTGGGCGCGGTCTCGCCCAGCGGCGTGTGCAGGCCCTTCGACCACCGCGCCGACGGCTTCGTGCTCGGCGAAGGGGTCGGCGTGGTGGTCCTGCGCCCGCTGGAGGCGGCGCTGGCCGCCGGCGACCGCGTCTACGCGGTGATCCGCGGCATCGGCTGCTCCAACGACGGCACCACCGACGGGCCGATGACGCCGCGGTCGAAGGGCCAGCGCCTGTCACTGCGCCGGGCCTACGCCGACGCCGGCGTCGACCCCGGCTCCGTGGGCTTCATCGAAGCCCACGGCACCGCCACCACGGTCGGCGACCGGGTGGAGCTGGAGTCGCTGCAGCGGGTCCGGAACGAGTCCGGCGCGGCACCCGATCCCGCCTACCTGGGATCGGTCAAGGCGCTGATCGGCCACTCCCTCACCGCCTCCGGCATGGCCTCCCTGATCAAGACGGCGCTCGCCCTGCACCACTCGGTGATCCCCCGCCAGCCGGAGACCCTGCCGGGCCCGGAGGCGGACCCGGCGGCCGCGGCCCTGCGGATCCCGGACGCCAACGTCCCCTGGCCGCGGACCGGCTCCGCCGTCCGCCGCGCGGGCATCAACTCCTTCGCCTTCGGCGGGACCAACGTGCACGTCGTGCTGGAGGAGGCCCCGGCCGGCCCCGAGCCGGCCGAGCAGCCGGAGCCGCCCCGCGCCGAGCTGTTCCTGTTCTCCGCCGGCTCGGCGGAGCTGCTGGCCGACTATCTCGACCGCTTCCTCGACCACCTCGCCGCCGACCCCGGGCTGTCGCAGGCGTCGATCGCCGCCACGCTCGCCGGGCGCGAGCTGCTCAAGGCACGGCTGGCGGTCGTGGCGGCCGACCGGGACGAGCTCGTCCGGCTGCTGCGCTCGGCGGGTACGGCGCTGCGGGAGGGGAGGACCGGCTCGCTGGGCGACGGCGTGTACGCCGCCGACGCCCCCGTCGACGCCAAGCAGCGCTCGGTGGCGTTCCTGTTCCCCGGCCAGGGCAGCCAGCGGCCCCACCTCCTGGCGGACCTGTACGAGCGCTTCGGCCGCTTCCGCGAGGTGGCCGGCGCGCTCGACGCGGTGGCCAGGGAGAACTTCGGCGTCGACGTCCTGGACAGCGTCTACGGGGAGGGCGCCGACAGCGAGGCGGGCCGGGAGCGGATGAAGGGCACCGACGTGTGCCAGCCCCTGCTGGGGGTGCTCGGCCTCGCGGCCGCCCACCTGGCGCGCTCCTGCGGGGTCACGCCGTCGGTGACGCTCGGGCACAGCGTCGGGGAGTTCCCCGCCGCCGCGGCCGCCGGGGCGATGGACGAGGCCGAGGCGGTCCGCATCATGGGCGGCCGCGGCGCCGTCATGCGGCGGGCGGAGACCGGCGAGGGCGGCGGGATGCTCGTCGTCCAGGCCGACGCCGCCGCGACCGCCGAGCTGTCGGAGGGGATCGACGGCGTGTGGCCCGCGTGCTTCAACCACCCGCGGCAGACGGTCGTCGCCGGGATGCCGGAGGGTCTGGCCGCGCTCGCCGAGCGGTGCGCGGCGGCCCGCGTCAGCGCCCAGCCGCTGGCGGTCTCCAACGCCTTCCACACCCCCCTGCTCGAAGGCGTCCGCGCCGACGTCCGCAAGGACCTGGAGCTGCGCGAGATCGGCCGCCCCGCGGACGCGGCCTTCGTCTCGTGCGTCAGCGGCGCGCGCGCCGAGGACCCCGCGGCCCTGCGCGACCTGTGGGAGGGACACGCCTCGTCGCCGGTGCGCTTCGCCGACGCCACGCTCGCCGCCCACGAGCTGGGCGCCCGGATCTTCGTCCAGGTCAGCGGGGGCCGCTCGCTCCTGGCGATGACCCGGCGGACCCTGGGCGACCAGAACGGCTGCCACTACGTCGCGCTGTCCGGCGACACCCCCGACGGCGGCCGCAGCTTCCTGAGCGGACTGGGCCAGCTCGCGGTGCTCGGGGTGCCGGTGACGCCGCCCGACGACGGCCACCGGCCGGTCGTGGACCTGCCGCCCTCGCCGCTGCTGCGCAAGGTCCACGCGCTGCCCCCCTTCCCGATGCCGGCCGCGCGGCCGGCGGCCGCGGCGCAGGCCGTACGGCCCGGGCCCGCGGTGCCCGCATCCGCCGCCCGGCCGGGACCGGCCGCACCCGCCGCGCAGCCGGGTCCCGCACAACCGTCCACAGCGGAGGAGAGTCATGTGAGCGAGATCGTCAGTCTTTTCCGTGAGCAGATCGCCCTGCTGCGCGCCGCCGGGGCCGGAGCCGGCCTGCCGCCGGCCGCCGGCGAGGCGCTCCTCGCCCAGCAGGCCCCGCGGGCCGTCCCGGCCCAGGCCCCGCAGGCCGTCCCGGCCGCGGCGCCGCCCGGCGGGTCCGCCGCCGTCCGGGACCGGGTCTGCGAGCAGATCGCCAGGATCGGCGCGTTCCCGATCGAGCAGCTGACCGGCCGGACCCTCCTGGTCGAGGAGCTCGGGTTCGACTCGCTGATGATCACGGAGCTGCGGACCTCGCTCCAGGGCGTCTGGCCCGCGCTGGCCGGCGGCCTGACCGGCCTGGCCAAGCGGCCGGCCATCGACGAGGTGGTCGCCGCCGTGGCCGCGCGGATCGGCGTGGCCCCCGAGGTCCCCGCCGCGCCCGTCCCGGACGTCGCCCCCGCCCCCGTCGCGGTCCCCGACGCGGCGGTGCCGCGGCAGCGGGTCGCGATGGAGACGGGCATCGAGGGCTGGGCCGACCTCGTCGAGCACCGGGAGTTCATGAAGGGGATCGGCCGCAACCCCTACTTCATCGACCACCAGGCCAACATCAGCTCGACGACCGTGGTGGAGGGCAAGGAGCTGATCAGCTTCTCCAGCTACAACTACCTCGGCCTCTCCGGGCACCCGAAGGTCAACGCCGCGGTCCGCGAGGCCGTCGAGCGCTACGGCACCTCGGTCTCGGCCAGCCGCTTCCTGTCCGGCAACCGGCCGATCCACCACGAGCTCGAAGCCGAGCTGGCCGCCCTGCTGGGCACCGAGGACGCGGTGGTCATGGTCAGCGGGCACGCCACCAACGTCTCCGTCATCGGGCACCTCGTCGGGGCGGGCGACCTCATCGTCCACGACGAGCTGGCCCACGACAGCATCCTGCAGGGGTGCCACCTGTCCGGCGCCACCCGCCGGCCCTTCGCGCACAACGACCCGGCCGCGCTGGAGGAGGTGCTCAGACGCCACCGCCACCTGCACCGCAGGGCGCTGGTCATCATCGAAGGGGTCTACAGCATGGACGGCGACATCGCCGACCTGCCGGCCATCATCGAGATCAAGAACCGCCACGGCGCCGTCCTCCTCATCGACGAGGCCCACAGCCTCGGGACGGTCGGCAAGTCCGGCGGCGGCGTCGGCGACTACTTCGACGTCGACCGCTCCCAGGTGGAGCTGTGGTCGGGCACCCTCTCCAAGGCCGGGGCGAGCTGCGGCGGCTACGTCGCCGGCTCCCGCGACCTCGTCGACTACCTGAAGTACACCGTCCCCGGCTTCGTCTACAGCGTGGGGATGACCCCGCCCAACGCGGCCGCCGCCCTCGCCGCCCTGCGGGTGATGCGCGAGGAGCCGGAGCGCCTGGAGCGGCTGCGGAGCAACTCCGAGCTGTTCCTGCGGCTGGCCAAGGAGGCCGGCGTCGACACCGGCGTGAGCGCCGACTCGCCGGTCGTCCCCTGCATCGTCGGCGACTCCCGGCAGTGCCTGGCGCTGGCCAACAGGCTCTTCGACCGGGGCATCAGCGCCAACCCCATCCTCTATCCCGCGGTGCCCGAGGAGCTGGTCCGTCTCCGGTTCTTCGTCACCTCCGAGCACACCCCGCAGCAGATCGAACACACCATCGGCGTCCTCGCCGAGGAGCTGAGAAGCCTGTCGAGCTGAGAAGCCTGTCGAGCTGAGAAGAACCCTGCCTGCTCGCAACGAATGGATGAGACATTGGACTGGGCGACCGGAAAAATCGTGACTTCCACCGCTACCTACACCTCGATCGAGATCGAGGAGCTGGCCCTCGGAATGGCCGCGGTCCTGAGCGAACACTCGGTGACCGCGGGCGACCGCGTAATGATCAGCGCTGACAACTCCGCCGAGTACGTCGCGGTGCTGCTGGCCCTGATGCACCTGGACACGTCGATCGTGCTGGTCGACCACCGCGAGACGGCGGCTGAACGGCGCAGGACGAGCTCGGTCTCCGGGGCCCGCCTGCTCATCACCGACAGTGCCGACCTCACCGACCTCAGCGACCTCGTCGCCGGCACCGACACGCTGGCGATCCACTCGCTGGCCGAGGAGGCGCGCCGCCGCGAGGTGGGGGCGGAGTTCCTCTCCCTGTCGGCCTGGCACGCCCGCACCGACGCGCTGATCACCTGGTCCTCGGGGTCGACCGGCTCCGCCAAGGGCGTCGTGCGCTCGGGCCGGGCCTTCCTCAACGACCTGCAGCGCACCCGGGAGCGCATGGGCTACCGCCCGGAGGACGTGCTGCTGCCGCTGCTGCCCTTCTCCCACTTCTACGGGCTGACGCTCGCGATCCTGCAGTGGACGGTCGGCTGCTCCCTGGTGATCGCGCCGCGGGACCGGCTCGACCTGGCCGTGCGGCTGGCCGCCATCGCCGGGGTCACGGTGATCGACGCCACGCCGTCGACCTACCACGGCCTGCACGCCCTGGCCCAGCGGAGGCCGGGGACCCTGCGCGAGCTGAGCACCGTGCGCATGTTCTGCACCGGCGGGGCGCCGCTGCCCGCGTCGCTGGCCGAACGGTTCGAGCGCACCTTCAGCCGCCCGCTGCTCGACGGCTACGGCAGCAACGAGGCCGGCAACATCGCCCTGGCCAACCTCGCCAACCCGGTGGCGTGCGGGCGGCCGCTCACCGACGTGGACGTGCGCGTCCTGGGCCCCGACGGGGAACCGGTGGAGACCGGCAAGGTCGGTGAGATCTTCGTGTCGTCGCCGAGCATGATGGAGGGATATCTCGCGGCCGACGGCACGATCGTGCCGGTCGAGACGGAGCTGTACCCGACCGACGACCTCGGCTACTGGATGCCGGGCGGCAACCTCGTGGTGATGGGCCGCAAATACGCCGTCCACCGGATGGGACACAACCTCTACCCCGAGGCCATCCAGCGCAAGGCGGAGTTCTGCGGGCGCCCGGTGAAGGTCGTGGGGGTCGAGGACGAGCGGCAGGGCAGCCAGCTGGTCTTCTTCGTGGAGGACCCGAACGAGGCGTCGGCGGCGCACTGGCGCACCGCCATCTGCTCGCTGCTGCCGTCCTACGAGCACCCCAACAAGGTCGTCGTGCTGCCCGCCCTGCCGGTCAACGGCGCCGGCAAGCCCGACATCAGGCTGCTGCGCAAGCTCGCCGAGAACGCCGTCTACCGGCCCGCCCGATTACGGCCGCACCGGGCCGTGCCGGAGCCCGCGGACGCCGAGCTCCCCGGCGACCTGGCGAAGGTGCCGTTCGCCGAGCGGGTGGCCGGCCTGCGGGCGCTGGCCGACTTTCTGCACACCGACGCCGACGCCGTCATCGAGATCCTCACCGAGATCTCCGACTACAAGTCGGTGGAGATGGAGATCGACGCGGCGCTGCACACGCTCGCCGGCGCGGTCGAGGAGGTCGTCCGCAACGGGCCGTCCAAGGTGGACAAGATGGCGGTCTTCATGTCCTCCAACGTGCTGCTGTCGTCCTACGTGCTGTACCTGATGGTGCCCGCGCTGTTCACCGAGAGCATCGTGGTGCGGCCGTCCACCCAGGTCGCCGACCAGACCTGGCGGCTGCACGAGCTGCTGGCGCCGGTGCACGGGATCCCGGTCGAGATGACCTCGCTGAGCCAGCGGAAGTTCCGGGAGGGCCCGGTGAGCGAGGCCGACGTCGTGGTCTTCACCGGCACCTACCAGAACGCCGAGACCATCCGCGCGGACCTGTCGCCGGAGCAGATCTTCATCCTGTTCGGGCAGGGCGCCAACCCGTTCATCCTGACCCCCGGGGCCGACGTCGACCTGGCCTCCGAGGACGCCATCCGCATCCGGATGCTCAACTCCGGGCAGGACTGCTTCGGGCCCGACGTCTTCTTCGTCCCCGAGTCCGACGCCCCCAGGTTCGTCGAGGCGCTCGTCAAGCGGCTGTCGGCGATGACCTTCGGCGAGTACGACGACCCGGAGGCGGACTACGGGCCGATGTGCTACCCGAGCGCGATCGTCGAGGCGGCCGAGTTCCTCCGGGACAACGACAGCCACATCATCTACGGCGGGCAGATCGACTTCCGCACCCGCCAGATCCAGCCGACGGTGCTGCTGCGCTCGGTGAAGGAGAAGATGGCGCTCAGCGAGATCTTCTCCCCCATCTTCAACATCGTCACCTACACCGACCTCAAGCAGGTCTACGAGCGCCTGTCGACGGGCTACTACCAGGACCGGGCCATGGGGGCGATGGTGTACGGCGACGCCGCCGAGCTCGTCGAGCACCTGCGCAAGCGGCACATGGTGGCCGTCGACGAGACCCTGCTGGACATCGACGACGGCAACCAGCCCTTCGGCGGCTTCGGGATCATGGCCAACTACGTCAGCCACCGCAAGGAGCGGACGGCCAAGCCGCTGCTCATCTCCCAGGTCGTCGCCGAGTTCGCCTCGGACAAGGCCGAGGCGGTGGGCAGCCGATGACCCCCACCGACAGCGCCGGCTACGCGAGCGCGTGGCACGCGGCCGTCGACTTTCTCCAGGCGAGCGGCGTCGAGACGGTCTTCGGACTGCCCGACGACGACCTCGTCCCGCTGAAGGCGCTCGAACCCACCGACGTCAGGATGGTGCTCTGCCGCGACCAGCGGGCCGCGGCCTTCATGGCGGCCGGTCACGCGCTCAGGTCGGGGCAGACCGCGGTGTGCGTCATCGGCAAGGGTCCCGCGGCCGCCAACGTCGTGGGCGGCCTGGTCGAGGCCCGCTGCTCCGGGGCGCCGATGGTCGTGCTGGCCTCCGGCACCTCCGCCAGCGCGCGGGGCTCGGGGGCCTTCCAGGAGCTGGACCAGATGGCGATGCTGTCGCCCGTGGTCAAGTGGGCACACCGGGTCGACCACCCCGACCGGGTCGTGCCCGCCATCGAGCGCGCCTTCCTGGTCGCCGCCAACGGCGCGCCGGGCCCCGTCTACCTCGAGTTCTCCGCCGACCTGCTGGAGGCCGAGGTGGTCCGCGGCCGTCCGTGGCGGCTGCCGCGGACGCACCGCCCCACGCCGGACGGGCCGGCGCTGGAGACCTCGCTGGCGGCGCTGCGCGCCAGCCGCCGCCCCGTCCTGCTGGTCGGCGGCGGGATGCGGCACCGCAACGCCGACGGCCAGGTGGAGCGGCTCGCCGAACGGCTCGGTGCGGCGATCTTCGTCACCGCGACCGGCCGGGGGAGCGTCGACGAGGACCACCCGCTCTTCTGCGGCCTGGCGGGCCTCTACGCCCCCGAGGAGTCGCATCCGCTGTGGGCCGGGACCGACCTGGTGGTGGCCCTCGGCAGCAGGCTGGAGGAGACGGCCACCTACCGGCCCGGCTTCGCCGGCCCCGGCACCGACGTGCTGCAGGTCAACCTCGAACCGGCCGAGGTGTCGGCCGAATGGGGCGGACCGGTGGTCATCGGCGACGGCGGCGCGGCCGTACGGGCGTGGCTGGCGGGTCTCGCCGAGGAGGGGAACGGGGCCGATCCGGAGTGGGCCGACTCCGTGCGGAGCTGCCACAGCCGGTCGGCCGGACGGGTGGCCGCCGAGCGGCGGCGGGTGGCCGAGCTGCCCGGGATCCACATCGCCGAGGTCCTGCACGTCCTCGACGAGGTGCTGCCGGCCAAGCGGATCCTGGTGCAGGAGAACGGCCTGCAGGACATGTGGTCCTACTTCTACCCCTTCTGGAGCTGTGGCGCCTCGGCCGACTCCATCGTGCCGTCGGAGCAGACCAGTCTCGGCTTCGGCGCCGTCGCCGCGGCGGGGGTGAAGCTCGCCGCCCCGGACCACGCGGTGGCCGCCTTCGTCGGGGACGGCGCCTTCGGCAAGCTCGGCGCCGACCTCGACGTCCTGGTCGACGAGGGGATCGGGGTGCTGTACATCGTGCTGGACAACGGCGGCTACGGCTGGCTGCAGGCCCAGCTCGACAAGGGGGGAGCCGGGAGCTCGCGCTTCCGGTTCGTGCGGGAGCCCGCCGCGGCCGGTGACGGCCGGCCCGGGCCGTACCACGCGGTCGTGGACGACCGGGTGGGGCTGAAGAAGGAGCTGTGGCAGGCGGCGCAGGAGAGCGCCGCCGGCCGCGTGGCCGTCGTCTGGATACCGGTGCGGCTGGAGGACGTGCCGGCCGACCTCACGGAAATGGAGGGACAGCACTCATGAGAACGTACGGACAGCGGCGTGTCGTCATCACGGGACAGGGCGTCATCTCGCCGGTCGGGCTGAGCGTCCAGAACTTCTGGGACGCGCTGCTGGCGGGCCGGAGCGGCGTGGGGCCGATCACCTCCTTCGACACGACCGACCTCCCGGTGAAGATCGCCGGAGAGGTGACCGGGTTCGACCCCCTGGAGTACATGCCCCGCACGGTCAGCCGCAGGATCGACAAGTACGCCCAGTTCGCCGTCGCCGCGGCGATGCAGGCGATCGAGGACTCCAAGCTGGTCATCGACGACGCCAACACCCACCGGGTCGGGGTGCTCATCGGCTCCGGGTACGGTCCCACCGCGCTGGTGCAGTCCGGCACGCTGACGCTCGACGAGCGCGGCCACCGCGCCCTGGCGCCGTGGCTGTCGGCGGCCACCTCGATCGACTGCGCCGCCGGTGAGATCGCCCTCAAGGTGGGCGCCACCGGACCCTCCGGCGCGGTGAGCACGGCCTGCGCGTCGGGGACCTCGGCGGTGGGGGAGGCGATGCGGATGATCCAGCGCGGTGACGTGGACGCGGTCATCGCCGGCGGCGCCGACAACTCCATCACCTCCTTCGACATCGGCTCGACCGCGATGTCCCGGGCGCTGTCGCGCCGCAACGACGACCCGCAGCGGGCCAGCCGTCCCTTCGACAAGGACCGGGACGGGTTCGTCATGGCCGCCGGCGCCGGGGTCCTGGTGCTGGAGGACGCCCGCTCCGCCGAGCGCCGCGGCGCCCCGATCCTCGCCGAGGTCGTGGGGTACGGGGCGACCAGCGACGCCTACCACCCGACCGCGCCGCACCCGGAGGGGCTCGGCGCCCGCCGGGCCATGCAGCTCGCGCTGGACGACGCCAGCGTGGCCGCCTCCGAGATCGACCACATCAACGCGCACGGCACCAGCACCGTGCTCAACGACCGGACCGAGGCCGCCGCCATCCGCAGGGTGTTCGGCGACCACGCCCCCAACATCCCCATCACCGGGGTGAAGTCCATGACAGGGCACATGATCGGCGCGGCCGGCGCCGTCGAGCTCATCGCGACGGTGCAGGCCCTGCTCACCGGCATCGTGCCGCCGACCATCAACTGCGACGACCCCGAGGACGCCGGGCTGAACTTCGTGCCGCACCGGCCGCAGGAGCACGACATCAGGGTGGCGATGAGCAACTCGTTCGGCTTCGCCGGGCACAACGCGACCCTCGTCGTGCGGCGTTTCGAGCACTGACCCAGACCATCCGCCCGCACCGCAACCACAACATCACCAACCAGATCACAACGTAACGGCAACCATGCCGCCCGGACGGCGGCGACAACCGAGGAGAACGAGATGAGCAAGGAACGACTTCTGGCAGAGCTGGCCGAGATCGTCAACGAGGTCGTCGGCCTGCCGGTCAACGAGGTGCAGCTCGACCGGCACCTCCGCGACGACCTGGACATCGACTCGCTGTCGATGGTGGAGATCATGGTCGCCGTCGAGGAGAAGTTCGGCGTGGCGACCCCCGACGAGATCGCCGGCGAGCTGGAGACCGTCGCAGCCGTCATCGACCACATCGAGCGCAACAGCTCGGTGGGCGTGGCCTGAGCCGGTCGTGGCGGGGACGGCCGCTCCGGCCGTCCCCGCCCCGCGGTCCCCCCGATCACTTCAAGGAGGTTGCGCACGTGAGCAGCACGGTTGACCACGAGCGGTCGGCGACCCTGTTCTGGGAGCTGGAGCCGGTCGTGGCCGAGAACATGGAACGCCACCTGGCGGTGGTGCGGGACTGGAATCCACACGACTACGTGCCCTGGAGCCAGGGGCGCGACTTCGCCCTGCTCGGCGGCGAGGACTGGCGGCCGGAGGACACCCGGATCGACCCGGCGGCCCGGGCCTCGCTGATCGTGAATCTGCTGACCGAGGACAACCTGCCCGCCTACCACCACAACCTCATGACCGCTCTCGGGTCGGGCGGCGCGTGGGGTGAGTGGGTCTACCGCTGGACGGCCGAGGAGGCCCGGCACGCCATCACCCTGCGCGACTATCTGGTGGTGACCCGGGCGGTCGACCCGGTGGACCTGGAGAAGCGCCGCATGCAGTTCACGTCCTCGGGCGGCGCCGGCGAGCCGGTGGAACTGCTGCCGAACGTGGTCTACACCGCCTTCCAGGAGCTCGCCACGCGCCTGTCGCACCGCAACACCGGCTCGGCCACGGGCTGCCCGATCGGCGAGCAGCTCCTGGCCCGCATCGCCGCCGACGAGAACCTGCACATGCTCTTCTACCGGAATCTGGTCGGCTCGGCGCTGGAGCTGGCGCCCGACGAGACGATGGAGGCGATCCGGGACGTGGTGAGGGACTTCGAGATGCCCGGCGCCGGCCAGCCCGGCTTCCGGCGCTTCGCCACGATGATCGCCAACGCCGGGATCTACGACCTGCGGCTCCACCACGACAAGGTCATCATGCCCATCCTGCGGCACTGGCAGATCTTCGAGCGCGCGGACTTCACCGCCCGGGGAGAGGCCGCCCGGGAGGACCTGGCGGCGTTCCTGCACAAGCTCGACGCCCAGGCCGGCCGGTTCACCGAGCGCCGCGCGGAGCGGAGCGCCGCGGCGAGGAGATAGCGGCGGCGCTCCGCCCGGCTCATCCCGCCTTGACGAGCGCGACGCGGCTGGAGACGTTCAGCTTCCGGTAGATGTTGGTCAGGTGCAGCTCCACGGTCCGTTGCGAGACGAACAGCAGCTGCGCGATCTCCCGGTTCTTCCTGCCGTCCACCACGAGCTGGGCGACCCGCTTCTCGGCGGGGGTCAGGGCCGCCCACCCGGTCTGCGCGCGCCTGCGAGGGCGCGCGCCGTACCGGACCAGCTCGGCGTGGGCGTGGTCGGCGAGCGCGGTGCCGCCGCAGCGCTGGGCGAGGTCCAGCCCGCGGCGCAGCATGTCGCGGGCCTCGCCCTCCTGGTCGGCCTCCGCGAGCGCGGTCCCCAGCTCGACCACCGCGCGGCCGAGCTCCAGCGCCGCGGGGGACTTCTCCAGGATCTGGACGGCATCGCGCAGGATGGTCACCCGCTTGCGGGGATCGGGGGTGAGCAGGGCCAGGGTCCTGAGGCTGCCGCCCAGGGACCGTCCGGCCGGCCAGGCCCGCGCGGCGACGACCTGCTCCCGTGCGATCGTCCGTGCCCGGGACCCGTCGCCGAGCCGGTCGAGGGCGAGCGCCGCGGCCGAACGCCACATGCTCACCGCCGGGTTGGCCACCCCCCACCGGGCCAGGCGCTCGCCGCAGGCGAGGAGGTCCTCGACGCCCGCCCGGAGGTCGCCGCAGGCGATCCGGAGGCGTCCGCGGCTGTCCAGCAGGTGGTTGTGGCGCCAGGTGCCGGGCGGCTCGTGGGGGAGCCCGGCCTGGCGCAGCAGGTCGGCGGCCTCCTCGTGCTCTCCCCGTTCCAGGAGCACGTCGACCAGCGTGGCGAGATGGTGGAACAGCACGGGCTCCGGCAGGCCGTCGGCGACGGCGGCGACGGCGGCCCGCGCGGCCACCTCCGCCTGCGCGACGTCCCCCCGGCGCAGCGCGACGTGCGATCTCAGCACCGCGAGTTCGGGGACCTGTACGGCGGGCAGGTGCTGTTCGGCGTCGAGGAGCTGCCGCTCCACGGTGTCGAGATGGTCGGCGTACACCAGCGGCAGCAGGGAGAAGCTGGTCACCAGGGAGCCGGCGCCGATCGACCGGCCGGTCGCCGGCGCCGTCTCGGCCTCCCTGATCGAACGTTCGAGGTCCTCGCCGCGCCAGGCCAGCCGAGTGGCCAGCGCCGCCCGGGCCCCGCTGTCGGTGGCGCTCGCGGCGGGGCCCCACTCCCGCCCCGCCGGGCCGGCGTGCAGCGTCTCCAGGATCATCCGGTATCCCCGCAGCCGCCGGCTGAGGGTCGGATCCTGGCCGTCGAGCAGGCCGACATGCTCGTCGAGCACGGAGATCGCGCCGTCGAGGTCCCCCAGGGCGGCCGTGGCGAGGGCGAGGTGCTGCCCGATGAGGGCGTGCTCGGCCGAGGTCCTGACGCCGGTGCTGGCGTGCCGCAGATGCCGGATCGAGGCGCGGGCGTCGTAACCGCCGAGGGCGACGCCCAGCTGCAGCGTCAGCTTCGCCCGGTGGACCGGTGACAGCGAGCTCTGGATCGCCCGCTGCAGGCACGCCGTGGACTGTTCGAGGTCACCCGTCGAGGCCAGCCGCACGGCGACGTCGCAGAGCAGGTCGGTGATCTCCGGGTCGGTGGTGGGGGCCGCGGCGAGCAGGTGGCGCCCTATCAACGAGGCGTCGCCGTTGCGCGCGGCCAGGACCTTGGCGGCGGTCAGATGGTGCCGGCTCCGCTCACCGGTGCGCATGCAGCGGTAGAGCGCGGTCCGCACGATCGGGTGGACGAAGGCGACGGTGCCCCCCGCGCGCAGCAGGCCCAGCTCGGTGAGGGACTGGATCGTGTCGGCGCACACCGAGCCCTCGAAGCCGCACAGCTCCCTGACGAGGGTGGGGCGGGCGCCGCCGCCGAGGACGGCGAGGACCTTGGCGACATCCAGCGAGTGGGTCGAATGGCGGGCGAGCCTGTCCGAGATGTACTGGGCGGTCCGCGGCGGGGCCAGGCCGGGCAGCAGGCCCGCCGACTCCTCGTCCATCGCGACGCCCTCGGCGTCGAGCAGCCGGGCCAGGTCATGGGTGAAACGCGGGTTGCCGCCGGTGAGCTGCCGGCACAGGGCCGCGAACTGCGGGCTGGGCGGCGTCTGCCGGTAGCTCTCCAGGAGCCGTTCGACGTCCTCCTGCCCGAGCGGGCTCAGGTGGATCTCGGTGCGGTTGAGCGTGTTGCGGAGATCGTCGTAGGACTCCCGCGACGCCGGGCGCTCGCCGGTGGACACCGACGCCACCAGCAGGAGTGGGATCCCCGACAGCCTGCGTGCCAGGTGCGCCAGCCAGCCGAGCGACAGGTGGTCGATGCGGTGCACGTCGTCGACGACGAGCGCCAGCGGACCCTCGTCGGTGAGGTGGCGGACATGCTCGTGAAGCCCGGCGAACAGCTCCTCCGGTCCGGAGCCGGGGACGGCGGGCGGCACGCTGACGCGCCCGGGTTCGAGGAGCTCCCGGACGGCGCCGAGTGGCTGCTGGGGGTGCTGATGGCCGCCGGAGGTGAAGAGGACGCGGACCCCGTGCCGCCGGGTTGCCTCCACCACGTAGTTGAGCAGGGCGGTCTTCCCCGCCCCGGCACCGCCTTCCACGATCACGAGGGCGGAGCGGTTCTCCGCGAGGTCACCGATGAGCCCGTCGATGAGTGTGGTCTCATGCCTGCGGCCGACTAACGGGTATGGATCGTTTCCGTGCACATCATCCCCATCTCATCGGGTGAAGTAGCTGCACATGCCGTAAGTATCGTGATTGTCGATAGAGAATCACTCGAAGCAGGTTCAGCGAGATGTGACGGCTCGGTTCCGGCGGCGGTGGCGGGGGCTCGACGGTGGTGACGGGGTTCCGGCGGCGGCGGCGGGTTCCGGCGGCCGCGCGGGGCATGGCCGCGGAAGTTCCGTGTCGCGCGCCCCGGCGGTGCGCGACACGGAACGGCTCTCCGCGGCGGACGCCGTGTGTCAGCGTTCGGCCAGATACCGCCGGCCCAGGGCGCGCAGCCGCTCGTGGGCCGACTCGTAGACGGCGGACCCGCCGAGATACGCCTTGGGGATCTTGGCGAGCATCGTGTAGTTGGTGTCGCAGACGTTGCCGACCGGCGCCTCGCCGATCTGGCTGACCAGCTGGTAGGCGTCCAGGGTGTCCAGGCCGGTGAGGTCGGCGGCCCAGGTGACGAGGTCGTGCTGGCTGATCCGGAAGGCGTCCTCCAGCGGGCGGGCCGAGCCGGTCGACATCAGGTGGGCGTCGTCCTCCAGGCGCGGCCAGGGGGTGCTCACACCCTTGATCAGCTCCACCGCGACCACGGTGTTCATCGCCGCCTCGACGGCCGTGCCGCAGACCTCGCCGTGTCCCTGGCGGGCGTGCCCGTCGCCCACCGCGAACAGCCCGCCCTCGACGTTGACCCCGAGGTAGACGGTCACGCCGGCGCGCAGTTCGGGGGTGTCCATGTTGCCGCCGTGGGCGTCCGGGGTGATCGTCATCCGGGCCTCGGACGCCGCGGGGGCGACGCCGACCGTGCCGTGCATCGGGTCCAGCGGGAGCTCCACCGTGAAGTCGCCCTTGCGGGCGTGGTAGCGGGCCACGCCCGCCTTCACGTCGATGTCGTAGCGCCACACGACCTCCTCCAGGGGAGGGGTGAGCATGGCCGTGGCGTGCGTGCCGGTCAGCGCGCCGAAGTGCGGGAAGGTGGCCGACACCGCCCAGTCCCTGGCGGGCTCGATGGAGACGAAGTGCAGCGCGAGCGTGTCGCCGGGCTCGGCCCCCTCGACGTGGAAGGGCCCGGTGACCGGGTTCAGGTAGGGGAAGTCGCAGACGCTCGACGGCAGGTCGTCGACCGAGCGGACCCGGCCGCCGAAGCAGTCCTCGGTGTACATCTCGACGATCGTGCCGGGCTTGATCCGGCCGATGGCCGGACGTCCGCCGAAGGTGTAGCTCAGCTCCTCGGGGGCGGGCCGGTAGGAGACGATGTTCACCGTGCACCCGCCCGGCTGAGGTTCGTCACCGAGTTGAGCAGGGAAGAGGTGAAACCCTCCTCGACCTCGAGAAAAATTTCGAACATGTGATCTGTCCTTGCGTGGTCGGATCGGTGGGGCGGGGGCCGGCACGTCCCGGCGGAGCCGGGCGCGGTGGCTATCGGTGGGACTTCTCGTGTGTCTCGCCCAGGGCGGCCAGCAGGGGACGGCGGCCGTAGGCGTAGAAGGTGGCGAGCACGAGCACACCGATGCCGAGCCAGATGAGCCCCAGGACCTGGGCCGCGATGTTGGCGTTGATCACCACGTAGACCAGGATCGCGAAGCCGATCACGGGGGCGATCAGGTGCCGCCACCAGTCGCGGCTGCCGCGCCGGATGACGTAGTGGACGACCACCGAGATGTGCAGCGCGAGGAAGGCGGTCATCGCGCCGAAGTTGACCAGGCTGCTGATCAGCGGGATGCCGTCCTCACGGGTGGTCAGGTAGAGCCCGACGGCCAGGGAGATGACGGCCACCAGCAGGGTGGCGTTGACCGGCACCTTGTGCTTGGGGTGGACCTTGGCCAGGAAGGGGGGCAGCTGGCGGTCGCGGGCCATGGCGTACAGCAGGCGCGAGGTGGCGGCCTGGGCGACCAGGGAGTTGGCGAAGCCCCAGGCGATGGCGGTGGCGACGGCGGTCAGGACACTGAGCCAGTGGCCTCCGGCGAACTCGGCCATGTCGTAGAACGCGGTGCCCGCCGGGTCGCCCTTGGTCAGCAGCTCGGTCCGGTTGGGGGTGAGCAGCGCGCCCACCCAGGTCTGCACGATGAACAGCGCGCCGGCCAGGCCCAGCGCCGCGACCATCGACCTGCCGATCTTCCGGCTGTCGACCTTGCTCTCCTCGGCCAGCATGGAGATGCCGTCGAAGCCGAGGAAGGACAGCACCGCGACGGAGACCGCGCCGAAGACCAGCGGCCAGGAGAAGGTCTCGGAGTCGAACAGCGGGGTCAGCGCCCCCGCCTGGGCCTTGCCCATGGCCAGCGCGCCCAGGCCGATGACCAGGAAGATCGCCAGCACGATGAGCTCGCCGATCAGCATGATCTTGGTGATCCGCGCGGTCATCTGGATGCCCGCGTAGTTGACGGCCGTGTTGAGGACCACGAACACGATCAGCCACCCCCAGATCGGGACGGCGGGCACGAACGAGGCCATCGCCGCGCTCGCGATGAGGTAGAGCAGCGCGGGCACCAGCACGTAGTCGAGCAGGATCACCCATCCGGCCAGGAAGCCGATGGGGGGAGTGATGCCCCGGCCCGCATAGGTGTAGACCGAGCCGGCCATCGGGAAGGCCTTGGCCATCTGCGCGTAGGACAGCGCGGTGAAGGCCATCGCGACCATGCCGATGACATAAGCGAGCGCGACCATGCCGCCGGAGGCCTGGAAGACCCCGCCGAAGATGCCGAACGGCGCGATCGGGACCATGAAGATCAGGCCGTAGACGAGCAGGTCGGTGAAGCTCAGGGACCTGCGGAGTTCCTGCTGGTAGCCGAACTGCTCCAGGGATGGCTCGGTGGTCATGGGACGGCTCCTATACGTGGGTGCAGCCGTAACGATAGGACTTTTCCTTGAAAAGGAAAAGGTTTCAGACGGAAGCTTTTAGCGGACGATGTCGAAGTCCAGGCCGTCGGCCCGGCCGATGTGCGCGCGCCGCCGCACGCCCCCGCCCTGGAGCGTCAGCCGTCCCCGCGCGGTGACGATCGAGGTGCCGTCGGCGATCGTGTCCACCGCGGGCACCGCGAGCGTCCCGGCCCGCGAGCCGAGCGCGGCGAGCATCAGCACCGCCTCGTAGCATCCCTGGCCGTGCCCGTTGAGCAGCGGGGCGTCGGGGCCGAAGCGGCGGACGTAGCGCTCGCCGAGACTCAGGCTGTCGTCGGTGACCAGGCTCGCGAAGTAGCCCATCGCCCCGTAGAGCTCGCCGGTGGCGTCACCGCCGATGCCCAGCAGGCCGTGCTCCTCCAGCGCTCCGCACAGCCGCGGGTGCGGCAGCCCGGCCGAGGTGAAGGCCCGGTTGAAGGCGACGAGATCGCTGCCGATCAGGCTGAGCAGCACGGCATCGGCCCGGCTGGCGGTCAGCTCCTCCAGGACCGGCGCGAAATCCCGCATGCCGTACGGCACGTACCGCTCGCCGGCGACCACGACGTTGCGGGCGGCGAGATGGAGGCGGGCCGTCTCGTGGACCAGGCGCGGCCAGACGTAGTCGTTGCCGAGCAGGAACCACCTGCGGGCCCGGCGCCGGTCGATCAGCCAGTCGAGACCCGGCCTGAGCTGGCGGCCGGGGGTCTCGCCCAGGAAGTAGACCCCGGGCGAGTGGCCGCCCCCCTCGTACGGCGGGGCGTAGACGAACGGCACCCGCCCGGCCAGCGCCCGGACCACGGCGATCCGCACGTCGCTGCCGCAGGTGCCGACCACCGCCTCGATCGCCCCGGTGGCCGCCAGCCTCCCGACCTCGGCGGCCACCTGCGCGGCGGGTCCGCCGCCGTCGATCAGGACCAGCTCGACGGGCCTGCCCAGCATCCCACCCGTGAGGTTGACCTCGTCGGCGGCGAGGATCGCGCAGTTGATCGCGCATGGTCCCACCAGGCCGAGGACGCCGGAGACGGGCACCACGAGGCCGACGCGCAGGGCGTGGCTCCGGATGAGCTCGGCTTCCAGAGGTTGGATGACGGGTGTGATGGCTTCTGCCACGTAGACGAGTATCCTCCTAAAAGGAGGGTCTTGGCAGGCCCGTTACTTAGCCGGGATGCAGACGGGAGCTTCACGTGGTGACGACCGGACTGGGATCCTCGCTCGCCTACCTGCTCAGCCGGGCCGAGCGCAGCGTCAACCGCGGCCTGGCCGCCGCGGTGACCGCCGAGGACGTCACGGTCGAGCAGTGGCGCATCCTGCGCGCCCTGGCCGACGGCCGCGGGCACTCGATGGGCGACCTGGCCGAGGCCGTGCTGATGCCGCATCCGACGCTGACCAAGGCGATCGACCGGCTCATCGACCGCTCGCTCGTCTACCGGGGGCACGACCCGGCCGACCGGCGCAGGGTCGCGGTCTTCCTCGCCGACCGGGGAGCCGAGCTGCTCGCCCGGGTGGAGGGCGGGGTGGCCGGTCACCACCGGGTGATCGAGGCCGCCTACGGCACCGAGCGGACCGAGCAGCTCATGCGTGACCTGGAAGGGCTCGTCAGGGCCCTGGACGAGCCCTCCCGGCCGGTCGAGCGGAACCTGAGCGGTCCCGCCCGTTCGTGACGGCGCCGTCCGCCCGTCCCGCCCGCCGGTGACGTGGCCGTCCGCCCGTCCGTGACCGGGGTCCTCCGTTTCCGTCGCCCGCTGGTGACGTGGCCGTACACTCCTCCCGCCCGCCGGTGACGGCGTTCCGCGTTCATACCGCCCGTCGGTGACCCGGCCGTACGTCAATACCGTCCGTCCGTGACGGGGTCCTCCGTTCCCGCCGCGGCCGGAGCGTGTACGGCGGGCGGCAGCCGCGGCGGGCGAGGCCCGATCCCCCGGCGGGGACCGGGCCGTCCCGTCAGGGGTAGAGCCCCCGCATCCGGTGGGCCTCGGCGACCCTGCCCACACCGATGGCGTGGGCGGCCTGGCGCAGGCTGATCCCGCGCTCGGCGGACATCGCCGCGACCGCGTCGAAGGAGCTCTCCATCAGCTCGCGGAGCTTGGCGTCGACCTCACCCGCGCTCCAGGAGCAGGCCTGCAGGTTCTGCACCCACTCCAGGTAGGAGACGATCACACCGCCCGCGTTGGCCAGGATGTCGGGGACCACCGTGGTCCCCGCGTCGGCCAGGATCCGATCCGCCTCCGGGGTGGTGGGGCCGTTGGCGCCCTCCACGATCAGGCGGGCCCTGACCCTGGGCGCGTTCTCCGCGGTGATCGCGCCCTCCAGCGCGGCCGGGACGAGCACGTCCACGTCGAGCTCCAGCAGCTCCTCGTGGGACAGGGCGTCGGCGTGGCGGTAGCCGTACACGCCACCGGTCTCCCGCACCCAGGCCTGCAGGTCCTCGACGTTCAGGCCCGAGCGGTCGACCACCGCGCCGGTGGCGTCGGAGACCGCGACCACGCGGCAGCCGGCGTCGGCGAGGAGGCGCGCGGCCGGCGCGCCGACCTTGCCGAAGCCCTGGACCGCGACGGTGCGGCCCTCGGGGGAGCCCGTCAGGGCCTTGAGCGTGGCGATCTGCACGCCGCGGGAGGTGGCTCCGGCCCGCCCCAGGGAGCCGCCGAGGGTCGTGGGCTTGCCGGTCACCACACCGGGCACCGGATAGCCCGCGTTCACCGAGTAGGTGTCCATGATCCAGGCCATGGTCTGCTCGTCGGTGCCGACGTCGGGGGCCGGGATGTCCCGGTCCGGGCCGATGATCGGCAGGATCTCGTTGACGTAGCGGCGGGTGACCCGTTCGAGCTCCCGTGCGGACAGCGAGGCGGGGTCCACCGAGACGCCGCCCTTGGCGCCGCCGTACGGGATGCCGACCAGCGCGCACTTCCAGGTCATCCACATGGCCAGCGCGGTGACCTCGTGGAGGTCGGTGGAGGGGTGGAAGCGGATCCCGCCCTTGGCCGGGCCGCGGGTGGTGTTGTGCTGGACCCGGAAGCCCTGCACGACGTCCATCCGGCCGTCCTCGCGGCGGACGGGCACCGAGACGGTGAGGGAGCGGCGGGGGGTGGCCAGCATCGTGCGCAGGCCGTCGTCCAGGTGGAGCCGGTCGGCCGCCTGGTCGAGGTGGAACAGCGCGGAGTCGAGGGCCTGCCGGCCGGGGCTGATGAGGGTGGTGGCTGCCGGCGTCGTTGACGGCACCATGAGGGACATGAAGGAGAGCCTCCATACGGTGAGCGGAGCGCCGTTGCCCCGCTCGGAGCGGTTTGTGATGATCACACTAGTTGCGGGGTTCCGACCCGCCAATCGGGGAACGTTGAGTTCTTATGGCCGATTCTTGTGGGTTTCCTCACTTATGAGGCGATCTGTTGTTATCGATCAGACCGGTTGGGCACGGTGAGGGCAACGCGCCAATATGGCAGGCTCCTGTTCTGACGCCTGCCGTTCTGTAGTGCCTGAGAGGATCAACGTGCCGGAACTTGTGGTCGGGCCACTGCTGCGTTACGTGGACGAGACCAGCGCGTCGGTGTGGGTGGAGACCAGCGAGCCGTGCGAGGTGACGGTCGAGGTCGGCGGGGTGCGGTCACAGGCGCTGACGTTCACCGTGCACGGCCACCACTACGCGATCGTCGACGTCGGCGCCGAGGGCGCCTACGAGGTCCGCCTGGCGGGGGAGACCGTGTGGCCGCTGCCGGACCGGCCGCCCAGCCGCATCCGCTTCTTCGGCCCCGGCGGGCCCCGGCGGGTGATGTTCGGCTCCTGCCGGACCAGCGTGCCCCATGACACGCTGCACATCGTCTCGCACGGGGTCGACGTCCTGCGCGCCTACGGCTGCACCATGATGGGCGCCCCCGAGGAGGAGTGGCCCGACCTGCTGCTCCTGCTCGGCGACCAGGTCTACGCCGACGAGCCGTCCGTCGAGATGCTGGAGTTCATCAGGAACCGCAGGGACGGCGAGCCGGCGGGCGAGATCGCCGACTTCGAGGAGTACGCCGAGCTGTACCGCCAGGCGTGGACCGACCCGGAGATCCGCTGGATCCTCTCGACGGTGCCCAGTGCGATGATCTTCGATGACCACGACCTGCGCGACGACTTCAACACCTCCGCCACGTGGCGCGAGCAGATGGCCAAGGTCCCGTGGTGGCCGCGCCGGGTGGTCTCCGGGCTCGGGGCCTACTGGATCTACCAGCACCTGGGCAACATGTCGCCGCAGGAGCGCGCGTCGGACGAGCTGCTCAGCAAGTTGTGCGCGGCTGAGGGCGACGGGTCCGAGATGCTCGACACGTTCGCCGAGCACGCCTACGACGTTCCCGCCGACAACCGGTGGAGCTACTCCCGCGACCTCGGCGGCACCCGCCTGATCATGCTCGACTCCCGCTGCGCCCGGCAGCTCACCCCGGGGGACCGGCGCATGATCGACCCGGTGGAGTGGGAGTGGCTCACCGAGGAGCTCCGCAAGGGCGGCGTCGAGCGCTTCGTGATCGGCACGTCGGTGCCTTTCCTGCTCCCGGCCGGCATCCACCACATCCAGAACTGGAACGAGGCCCTGGCCCAGGGGGCCTGGGGCAAGCGGACGGCCCGCTGGTCCGAGGCGCTCCGCCAGGCCGTCGACCTGGAGCACTGGGCGGCCTTCCGCCGGTCGTTCGAGGACCTGTCGGACCTGCTGGCCCGGACCGGCAAGCCCGTGGTCATACTCTCCGGCGACGTGCACTACTCCTACGTCGCCAAGGCCGATGGGCTGCCCATCTACCAGCTCGTCTGCTCCCCGATCCGCAACCCGCTGAGCCGTACGCTCCGCCTGGCCAACATCGTCGCGCAGTTCGGTCTCGCCACCCTGGTCGGCGGATGGCTGTCCCGGCTGGCCAGGATCCCCAAGCCGCCGTTCAGGTGGCGCATCGTCCACGGGCCGTGGTTCTCCAACGCGGTGGCCACGCTGTCCCTGGGGGCCGACCCCCTGTCCGTCCGCTGGGACACCGCCGCCGCCACCGAGATCTCGGAGATCACCACGGTGAAGCTGACCGGGGGCGGGTGACGCCGGGCGCCGTGGCGGAGCCCGCCTCCGGAGAGGTGCGGCTCATCCGTGGGGGACGGCCGCACCCCGCGGGGTCATCCGGCGAACTCCCCGAGGGCGTCGGCGAGCTGGTCGACGGCCCAGACGAGGTCCTCTTCGGAGACGACGATCGGCGGGGCGAGGCGGATGGTCGAGCCGTGGGTGTCCTTGGCGAGGACGCCGCGGCGCATCAGGGCCTTGGAGATCTCACGGCCGGTCGCCAGGGAGGGGTCGATGTCGACGCCCGCCCACAGGCCGCGGCCGCGCACGGTCACCACCCCCCGGCCGATCAGGCCGCGCAGCCTCTCGTGCAGCACCGCTCCGAGCTCCTTGGCTCGCGTCTGGTACTCGCCGGTGTTGAGGATCTCGATGACCGCGTTGGCCACCGCGCAGGCGAGCGGGTTGCCGCCGAAGGTGGAGCCGTGCTGGCCCGGCTTGATCACGCCGAGCACGTCCTCGTTGGCGGTGATCGCCGAGACCGGGACCACACCGCCGCCCAGGGCCTTGCCCAGCACGTAGATGTCGGGGACGACCCCTTCGTGGTCGCAGGCGAAGGTGTCGCCGGTGCGGCCGAGGCCGGACTGGATCTCGTCGGCGATCATCAGGATGTTCTCCGCGCTGCAGAGCTCGCGGACCTGGGTGAGGTAGCCGTCCGGCGGGACCAGCACGCCGGCCTCGCCCTGGATGGGCTCCAGCAGCACCGCGACGGTGTTGGCGTCGACGGCCTCGCGGATCGCCTCGACCGAACCGTACTTCACGACCTTGAAGCCCGGGGTGTAGGGGCCGAAGCCGTCGTGGGCGTCGGGGTCGGTGGAGAAGCTGATGATCGTGGTGGTGCGGCCGTGGAAGTTGTCCTCCATCACGATGATGTTGGCCTGCTCCGCGGCCACGCCCTTGACCTCGTAGCCCCACTTGCGGGCGACCTTGATCGCGGTCTCCACGGCCTCGGCGCCGGTGTTCATCGGCAGGACCATGTCCTTGCCGGTGAGGTCGCCCAGCCCGGCGGCGAAGGCGGCGAACTGGTCGTGGAAGAAGGCGCGGCTGGTCAGCGTGAGCTTGGCGAGCTGTTCCTGCGCCGCTGCGACGATCTTCGGGTTACCGTGGCCGAAGTTCAGCGAGGAGTAGCCGGACAGGCAGTCCAGGAACCGCTTGCCCTCCACGTCGGTGACCCAGGCACCCTGCGCCTCGTGGATCACGATGGGGAGCGGGTGGTAGTTGTGCGCGCTGCGGCGCTCGCTGAGCTCGATGAAGTCTGCTGTGCTGGTCATCCGATATTCGCCGTTCCTTGGTTCTTGGCCGTTCTACCTGCGTTCATCCCCGGATCTCGAGCGTGCAGCACTTGGGGCCGCCGCCCGCTTTGCGCAGCTCCGACAGTTCGACCGGGATGACCTCGAAGCCGTGGCGCTTGAGCTCCAGCTGAAGGTTCGCCGCCTCGGCATTGATCACCACCCGGGTGCCGTCGCTGACCGCGTTGAGGCCCAGCACGGTCGCGTCCTCCTCGTCCGCGACGACGGCGTCGGGGAACAGGTTCTTCAGTACTTCCTGGCTCCCCGCCGAGAAGGCCCCCGGGAAGTATGCCACGTTATGTCCGTTTAGTGGGAACAGTGCGGTGTCCAGGTGATAGAAGCGCGGGTCCACCAGCTGCAGCGTCACCACCGGGAGACCCAGGAACTCCTGAGCCTCCTTGTGGGCGGTGATGTCGGTGCGGAACCCCGTGCCGGCCAGCACCATGTGGTCGAGGGTGAGGAAGTCGCCCTCGCCCTCGTTGGTGAAGGCCGCCTCGTGCACCCGCTCGTAGCCGTTGTCGACGAACCACTTCAGGTAGGCGGGCCCCTCGGCGGCGCGCTCCGGGTGCGCGAACCGCGCGCCGTACACCCGGCCGCCGACGACCAGCGCCCCGTTGGCCGAGAAGACCATGTCGGGCAGCCCCTCCACCGGGTCGATCAGGCTGACCCGGTGTCCCAGCTCCTCGTAGGCGCTCTTGAGCCCCTCCCACTGCCGGATCGCCACCTCGCGGTCGGCGCCGGCCTCCGGATCCATCCACGGGTTGATCGCGTACTCAACCGCGAAGTGGTCAGGCCGACACATGAGGTAGTGCCTCGTCATGGAGAACTCCGCAAAGGGACGTCGTAGTGAGAACGGCAACAGCCTAGGAACGGCGTTCACGCTGGCCAAGGGCCCGATCTTGCGTGTCCGCGCGGGTCTCTTGCGTGCTTCAGGCCACGAACGTCGATCCGTTGCGTGAGGTGACCAGGGGGGTGTCGATGAGCCGGGAGAGCACGATGGAGCTCTTGGTCCGCACCACGAAAGGCTCCGAGGCGATGCGCTCGATCACCTGCTCCACATGGCGCACATCGGTGGCCCTGATGTGCAGCAGCGCGTCGGCCTCCCCGGTGATGGTGCACGCCGAGACCACCTCCGGGAGGCGGGCCACGGCCACCCCGATCTCCGACGGCGAGGTCTTGCCCGCGCAGAACAGCTCCACGTAGGCCTCGGTGGTCCAGCCGAGCGCGGCCGGCTCCACCCGCGCGGTGAACCCGGTGATCGCCCCCGCCTCGCGCAGCCGGTCCACCCGCCGTTTCACCGCCGACGCCGACAGGCCCACCCGGTGCCCGATCTCCGCGTAGGTGCTGCGGGCGTCCTCGACGAGCGCCCCGATGATGTCACGATCCAGCCGGTCCAATTCCACGCTGCTTTGTAACACAGCGACCCCCGCGGTCCCGCAACGCGCCAGGCCACAGCGGTCCGGCCCGCTCCGCCGCGGGGCCCGGCGCCGGGGTGAGGGTCCGCCCCGCCGCGCGCCCCGCACAGACGGCGAGAGGGCCGCGACGGACGTGTCGCGGCCCTCTGCGGGGATGTCGGGGCGTGCCTCAGGCGGGCTCGGCCTCGCCGGTGGCCTGCTCCATGGCCTCCTCGGGAGAGGCCTCCAGGTCGTCGCCGGCCTGGGCGAGCGCCGACGCCTTGTCCAGGCGGACCCAGCTCGTCACGCTCTCGACGGCGAACAGCACGCCGAGGTAGAGCGTGAGAGCGGCCAGCACCCAGGTGAGCACGCCGAGCGCGGCGCCGGCGCCGATCAGCAGCAGCCGGAGCTCCCAGCCCAGCCCGGCCTGGAACACCCAGGCGGGCGGCCAGATGCTCTGCCGGGTCCGGTAGACCGTGTCGTAGGTGTGGTAGCCGATCACGTAGAGCAGCACGAACAGCAGCCATTTGGGCGCCTCGGCGGCCAGGCCGACCAGGATGATCGTGAGGAACTCGGTGCCCCGGATCAGCGGCGGCGCCAGCCAGTCGAGCTTGCCCAGGTGGTCGCGGGCCGCGGTGGGCAGCACCAGGAGCACCATGACCACGACCGGGACCAGCAGGACCGGTCCGTTGCCCAGCAGCCCGGTCGCCGCCATCGCGACGATCGCCAGCAGCGCGACGAGCGCGGCCGGCACCGGGGGCAGCCCCGGTCCGACCTTGTCGCGCAGCGCCGTCACCAGGGGACCGTCGTCGCGGTAGGCGAGCAGGCGCGCGGTCTGCACGCGCAGCCGCTCCTCGTAGGGGTCCGGAGCGGGGGTGGTCTGCGGCTGGGTGATCATGCGAGCGACCTCATCAGACGTCCGGTGAGCGAGTAGGCGGTGGCGATGCCGCCCCAGATGATCAGCGTGATGAAGGTGACCCGGGCGTCGAAGAAGGCGCTGACGATGGCGATGGCGGCGAAGCGCTCACCGATCGGGAAAACGATCATCTTGCGGGCCCAGTGCACGGCCCGGTTCCGGCCCGCCTTGCTCCACATCTTCAGCAGCCCGCGGATCCCGCCGCTGCGCGCGACCTTGCGCTGCTCCAGCGCCGCCCGGAGGTCGGTGTCGGCGCTGATCGCCAGAGATATCGAGGGGAGCGGGGACGGGGGCTTGCGCCGGTTGGCCGCGCCGAAGGAGAAGTCCAGCAGGTGCTTGATGGACTGCATGCCGAGCGCGGCCAGCGCCAGCGTCCACACGTCGCCCACGCCGGAGACGGCCGCGCCGACCGCCAGGCCGGCGAAGACCACGTATTCCTTGAAGCGGTCGAAGGTGGCGTCCAGCCAGGCCCCGAGCACGCCGAACTTGCGGGCGTAGCGCGCGACCTGCCCGTCCACGCAGTCGAACACGAACGCGAAGTAGATCAGGATGCCGCCGGCGACCATCCCGGCCCGCGCGCCGGTGGCGAAGCAGGCCGCCGCCGCCACGCCCAGGGCGATCGAGATCAGCGTGACCTGGTTGGGCGTGAGCCCGCGCCGGGCCGCCCAGCGGGCGATGAAGCGCGAGTAGGTGCTGACGAAGTAGGTGGTGAAGAAGCCGTCGGCGCCCTTGACCGCGTTGTTCAGCCGGGCCTTGTCCTCGTTGTAGGTGGACATCTCGGCCACTGCCTCGTCGGCCTGCCCGCGGGTGTTCAGCCGGCGGAAGAACAGGTCGCGGCGGCCCCGGATGCCGACCGAGACGCCCTTCCGCACCAGGCCCAGGACCAGGAGCTGGAGCAGGTCGTCTCCGGGGCCGAGCAGGTGGGCCATGTCGGCGAGCTCGCGGGCCGCCTCGGCCAGCGTGGGCGCGTGCTTGTGGTGCAGGTGCAGCGGGCCGAGCAGGACGGCGTTGGGCCGGGTCACCGCGTGGTAGGCCGAGCCGACCGAGATCACCCGGGACTTGGCGGCGCGGACCCGGACCGGGAGGTCCTCGAACGTCCGGTCGCCGATCTCCGGCTCCGCCTCGTCGATGGGGACGTTGGCGACGATGGCGTCGCCGTTCTCGTCCTCCTCGCGGGGCTCCTTGGCGATCAGCGCGAGCGCGCCGCGCTTCGACTTGGTGATCTGGTAGATCAGCTCGTCGTGGATCAGCGAGTTGGCCGGGAGGATGAGCAGGTTCTCCGTGGCGTGCTCGACCGCGTCGGCCACGGCGCGCAGGTCGCCGGCCAGATCGGAGGTCTCGACGAGCCGCCCCGGGAAGCCCTGGTAAACCGGAGCGTCGCCGGTGCGGGCGATCGTCACCGGTGCGGGATCGATCGAGGCGAGCTGGCCGTGCAGCTTGCCGATCACAGTGGGGCAGCCGGGGAGCGCGGGCAGAGTCAGCGCGGCGGGCGGCGTCGACTGGCCGGGGGCGGCATCGGGGCCGGGCGATGAACCCAGCAGGACCACGCGGGGCATGGCACCCTTTCGTGCGGGGGCGGGGTGAAACAAGGCGCGGGGAGTTCGCCAGGGGCCAAAGTTTAGTGAGTTTTGGATGAACAACACGCATCCGTGATCCATCTGTGCCACTTGATCATGGTTGACGCCGTGCGACACGGGGCATCCCACTAGACTGACCTGGTGAGTCTGTACCGTGACGACGGCATCGTGCTGCGCACCCACAAGCTGGGCGAGGCCGACCGCATCGTCACGGTCCTGACCCGGCGCACCGGGAAGATCAGGGGGGTCGCCAAGGGGGTCCGGCGGACCACCTCGCGCTTCGGCGCCCGGCTGGAGCCGTTCACCCACGTGGACCTCCAGCTCCACACCGGCCGCACGCTCGACGTGATCACCCAGGCCGAGACGGTCCGTCCGTACGGCGAGGCGCTCGTCACCGACTACCCGCGCTACACCGCGGGCAGCGCGATGCTGGAGACCGCCGACCGGCTGGCCCTGGGGGAGAAGGAGCCCGCGCTCCGCCAGTTCCTGCTGCTCGTCGGTGGTCTGCGCACGCTCGGTTCGGGGGAGCACGATCCCCGGCTGGTCCTTGACGCCTATTTCCTGCGCTCGCTGGCCGTCGCCGGTTACGCTCCTGCCCTGGAGTCGTGTGCCCGCTGCAGGACGCCCGCGATCCGGGCGTTCGCCATCGTGGCGGGGGGCGTGGTCTGCGGCGCCTGCCGTCCCGCCGGTGCCGCCGTGCCCGCCGGGGAGACCCTCGCCCTGATGGTCGCGCTGCTGAAAGGCGACTGGCTCACCGCCGACGCCTCCGAGAGCCGGCACCGCACCGAATGCAGCGGCCTGGTCGCGGCATATCTCCAGTGGCACCTGGAGCACGGCATACGCTCTCTCCGACACGTAGAAAGGGAGCTCGCCCAGTGAACGTCCGTCCCCCGGCCCCGCACCCGTCCGGCGCCACCCCGCCCCCCATCCCGCGTGACCTCGTGCCCCGGCACGTGGCGATCGTGATGGACGGCAACGGCCGGTGGGCCAAGCAGCGCGGCCTGCCGCGGACCGAGGGCCACAAGGCCGGTGAGGCGTCGCTGTTCGACGTGATCGAGGGCGCGATCGAGCTCGGCATCCCCTACCTGTCGGCATACGCCTTCTCCACCGAGAACTGGAAGCGCTCCCCCGACGAGGTGCGCTTCCTGATGGGCTTCAACCGCGACGTCATCCGCCGCCGCAGGGACGATCTCCACGCGATGGGCGTACGGGTCCGCTGGGCGGGCCGTCCCGGCCGGCTGTGGAAGAGCGTCATCCAGGAGCTGCAGGACGCCGAGCGGATGACCGAGCACAACTCCCGGCTGACCCTGCAGTTCTGCGTCAACTACGGCGGCCGAGCCGAGATCGTGGACGCGGCGCTGCGCCTGGCCGAGGACATCGCCGCCGGGCGGGTCAAGCCCGGCCGGGTGAAGGAGGAGACCTTCGCCCGCTACCTGGACGAGCCGCAGATCCCGGACGTCGACCTGTTCCTGCGCTCCTCGGGCGAGCAGCGCACCTCCAACTTCCTGATCTGGCAGACGGCCTACGCCGAGATGGTCTTCCTCAACCGGCTGTGGCCCGACTTCGACCGCCGCGACCTGTGGGAGGCGTGCGAGACCTACGCCAAGCGCGACAGGCGGTACGGCGGAGCCGTACCGAACGCGGTTACAGAATAATGTTATGTTCCGGGTGACGCCGAACCGCTGAGAGGTGCGCCCGGATGACTGTCAGGATCGAACGCGACGGCTCCGTCACCACCGTCGTCCTGTCCCGGCCGGAGGTCCGCAACGCCGTGGACGGGCCCACGGCCGCGGCCCTGGCCGGTGCCTTCCGTGATTTCGAGGCCGATCCCGGCGCGGCGGTGGCCGTGCTGTGGGGCGAGGGCGGCACGTTCTGCGCGGGGGCCGACCTCAAGGCCATCGGCACGGACCGGGGCAACTGGGTGGCCCCCGGCGGCGACGGGCCGATGGGGCCCACCCGGATGCGGCTGACCAAGCCGGTGATCGCGGCGGTCGCCGGGCACGCCGTCGCGGGCGGGCTGGAGCTGGCGCTCTGGTGCGACCTGCGGGTGGCCGAGGCGGACGCGGTGTTCGGGGTCTTCTGCCGCCGCTGGGGCGTCCCGCTGATCGACGGAGGCACCGTCCGGCTGCCACGGCTGATCGGGACCGGCCGCGCGCTGGACATGATCCTCACCGGCCGCCCCGTCCCCGCCCAGGAGGCCCTCGACATGGGCCTGGTCAACCGGGTGGTGCCGGTCGGCGGGGCGCGCGAGGCCGCCGAGGGCCTGGCCGCCGCCATCGCGCGTTTCCCGCAGGGCTGCATGCGCGGCGACCGGCTGTCGGTGCTGGAGCAGGAGGCCGCCGTCGTGGAGCAGCTGCCCACCCCGACCTGTGCGGCCGGCATCACCTCCATCACCCCGCCCGAGCCGGACCTGAGCGGCGACCGCGATGGC
>NZ_JBSFPS010000108.1:0-30305 GCF_053588315.1 Streptosporangium sp. NPDC003464
GATGATCCTCACCATGCTCGCCGCCCCGGAGGGGACGACGACGCGGGCGATCGAAGCGGCGCTGGAAGCCGAAGGCCACGAGCGCGGCATCAGCACGGCGAGGTCGCCCCGCAGGCTCACGAACTCGTCGGCCCGCTCCAGCAGCGCCGGCATCAGCGCCCGCGCCTCCTCGACGGTGAAGGTCCTGTCCACCCCTGAACGTTAGCGCCTCGCCGCGGGTCCGGCCCGCGGGCCGCGCGGCCCCGTACGGCCGGCATGGCCCCGCCCCGCGACAGGCCCGCCCGCCTCCGCGTCTGTCGCCCGGAGGACGGTGGCTACACCGGCGACGTCTCCGGGTCGTCGGAACGCCCGGCCGGCGCGGCGGACGCGTCCTGGCCGGAACGCCCGGCCGGCGGGGTGGATGTCTCCGGATCGGGCCGTCCGGCCGGCGGGCCGGATGCGTCCCGGCCGGGCGCGTCCTCGTCCAGCAGGGTGGTCTCGTCGAAGGGGATGCGACCGGCCAGCACCTCGGCCGCGCGCTCCCGGTCGAACTCGCCGGTCCAGGTGCCGACCAGGACGGTGGCGACCGCGTTTCCGGCGAAGTTGGTCAGGGCCCGGGCCTCGGACATGAAACGGTCGATGCCGACGATCAGGCCGACGCCGTCGACGAGGTCGGGCCGGTGGGACTGCAGACCACCGGCGAGGGTGGCCAGGCCCGCGCCGGTGACCCCGGCGGCCCCCTTGGAGGCGATGATCATGAAGAGCAGCAGGGAGATCTGCTCGCCGAGCGAGAGCGGGGCGCCGGTGGCGCTCGCGATGAACAGGGTCGCCATCGTCAGGTAGATGGCGGTGCCGTCGAGGTTGAAGGAGTAGCCGGTCGGCACGGTGATGCCCACGACGGGACGGCTCACGCCGAGGTGCTCCATCTTGGCGATCAGCCGCGGCAGGGCCGACTCCGAGGAGGAGGTGCCCAGGATGAGCAGGAACTCCCGGCCGAGGTAGCGCAACAGGGACACCAGGCTGACCCCGGCGACCAGCCGGAGCATCGGCCCGAGCACGCCCAGCACGAACAGCAGGCAGGTCGTGTAGAAGGTGAGCATGATGACGCCGAGGCTCTTGAGCGCGTCCACGCCGGTGGCGCCGACGACCGCGGCCATCGCGCCGAAGGCGCCGACCGGGGCGGCCCACATGATCATGGCGAGGATCCGGAAGACGAGCCGCTGGATGTGCGCGACGCCGGCCAGGACGGGCGCGCCCCGCGCCCCCATGGCCTGCAGGGCGAATCCGGCGAGCAGGGCCACCAGCAGGGTCTGCAACACCTGCCCCTCGGTGAACGCCGACACCAGCGTGGTGGGGATCATCCCGAGCAGGAACGTCACCGTGTCGTTCTCGCCGCCCTTGGCCGCCTCGGCCTCGGCGGCCTTGCGCAGTTCGTCGGTGAGCTGCAGACCCTGGCCGGGGTCGACCAGGTTGCCCACGACCAGGCCGATGGCCAGCGCGACGGTCGACATGACGAGGAAGTAGCCGAGCGCCAGGCCACCGACCCGGCCGACCTTGGCGGCCTGGGTGACCGATCCGACGCCGAGCACGATGGTGCAGAAGATGATCGGGCTGATCATCATCTTGATCAGGGCGACGAACGCCGTGCCCAGGGGCTTCAGCTCCTTGCCGAGCTCGGGGGCCGCGAGCCCGATGACGACCCCGGCGGCCACGGCAAGAATTACCGCCATATAGAGATATTTAGTGCGATCTCTGGACATAGTGGACACTCAGTCTTCCCGGTCTAGACGGAAACTCCGGTCGAGCGACTATGCGTCGGCGGTGTGATCTGGGTCACCATTGCGTACATTTTGGTCGTGAACATGAGGGAGCTGCCGGAGCGGATGCGGCGCTGGAGCCTGGCCGGGCAGATGCTGGCACTGCAGATCGTCGTCGTCGGGATCACCGCGGCGGGAGGCACGGCGCTGGCCGCCCTCCAGGCCGGCGACCTGCTCACCGACGAGGCCGCCGGGAGGGCCGAGGCGGTGGCCGTCAGCGTGGCCGACTCCCCCTCGGTCCTGGCCGCCCTCGGCGACTCCGCCACGCTCCAGCCGTACGCGGAGCGGGTCCGGCGGGAGACCGGGGTCGACTTCATCACGATCATGAGCACCGGCGGGCTCCGCTACACCCATCCCAATCCGGCCCAGATCGGCCGCCGCTTCCTCGGTAACACCGGACCCGCCCTGCGGGGCCGGACCTTCACCGAGACCTACACCGGCACCCTCGGCTCCTCGGTGCGCGCCGTCGCCCCGGTGCGCGACGCCGGCGGCGGGGTGCGGGCCCTGGTCAGCGCGGGAATCACGGTCGAGAAGATCAGCGTCAGGCTCCGCGGGCAGGTCGCCGGCGCCGTGTTCGTCGGGCTGCTCGGCCTGTCCGCCGGCGGCGCGGGCACCTACCTGGTCGGCAGCCGGCTGCGCCGCCAGACCCACGGGATGGGCCCCGCCGAGCTCAGCCGGATGTACGAGTACCACGACGCGATCCTGCACGCCGTACGGGAGGGGCTGCTGCTGGTCGACGGCGCGGGCCGGCTGACGCTGTGCAACGACGGCGCCCGGGAGCTCCTCGGCCTGCCCGGCGATGCGGACGGGCGGCACGTCGGCGAGCTGGGCCTGCCCGCCTCCCTCGCCGGGCTGCTGGCGAGCGGGGAGAGCCGGAGCGACGAGATCCACCTGACCGGGGAGCGGACGCTCGTGGTGAACGTCGCCGTGGTCCGCTCCGGCAACCGCTCGCTCGGCACCGTGGTGACCTTGCGCGACCACACCGAGCTGCAGGCCCTGACCGGGCAGCTCGACGCCGAGCGCGGCTTCGCCGACTCCCTGCGCGCCGCCGCGCACGAGTCGGCCAACCGGCTGCACACCGTCATCACCCTCGTCGAGCTGGGCCGTACCGAGCAGGCGGTGGCCTTCGCGACCGCGGAGCTGAGGGCGGCGCAGCAGCTCACCGACCGGGTGATGGGCGCGGTCCGCGAGCCGGTCCTCGCGGCGCTGCTGCTGGGCAAGAGCGCCGAGGCGGCCGAGCGCGGCGTGGAGCTGGCGATCAGCCCGGACACCAGGCTCGACGACATCGGCCTGGACGGCCGGGATCTGGTGACGATCCTCGGCAACCTGATAGACAACGCGGTGGAGGCGGCCGTGTCGGGGGTCCCCCCGGCCCGGGTGGACGTCCGCCTGCTGGCCGACGGGACGACCTTCCTGATCAGCGTGGCCGACAGCGGCCCGGGGCTGGACGCGGTGACGGCACGGGAGGCGTTCCGGCGGGGCTGGACCACCAAGGGCGACGGCCGCGGCCTCGGGCTGGCCATGGTGGGACAGGCGGTCCGCCGCCTGGGCGGCGCGATCGACGTCGGCGGCGGGCCCGGAGCGGTGTTCACCGTACGGCTGCCGCTGCGCACGGAGGGACTTTCATGATCTCGGTACTGGTCGTCGAGGACGAGGAGATCACCGCCGAGGCCAACCGCCTCTACGTGGAGCGGGTGCCCGGCTTCCGGGTGGAGGGGATGGCCAGGTCCGGCGGGGAGGCGCTGCGCTACCTGCGGCGGCGTCCGGTGGAGCTGATCCTGCTCGACCTCTACCTGCCCGACATGCACGGGCTGGAGGTGTGCCGGGCCCTGCGGGCGGCGGGCGTCCTGTCCGACGTCATCGCGGTCACCTCGGCGCGAGACCTGTCGGTCGTCAGGTCCGCGGTCTCCGTCGGCGTGGCGCAGTATCTGCTCAAGCCCTTCACCTTCGCCTCGCTGAGCGAGAAGCTCACGCGCTACGCGGAGTTCCGGTCGTCGGTGGAGGGCTCGGGCGAGGCCGGCGGCCAGGGCGAGGTCGACCGCGCGCTGGCCGCCCTGCGCGGCCCGGTGCACAGCCCGCTGCCGAAGGGGATGACCCCGGCCACCCTCGACGCCGTGCTGGCGGAGTTGCGCGGCACCCCGGCGGGGATGTCGGCGCAGGCCGCGGCGGCCGCGATCGGCATCTCACGGGTGACCGCCCGCCGCTATCTGGAGCATCTGACCGACAGTGGCGTCGCCCGCAGGATCCCGCAGTACGGTGGGGTCGGGCGGCCCGAGCTGCTCTACCGAATCGTTTGAACGCCGATGCGTCAGCAGGGCCGTGGACCTGATAGGACAGAGGCAGCCCGCCCTGCCACCCGCGGGCGGAGGAGCAGAGCATGGCCTTTTTCACGGTTTCGACAAGCCGGCACGGCACGGTGTGCGTCGTCCAGGCGAGCGGGGAGCTCGACTACGGCAACGCCTCCGTCCTCCGCGACGAGATGACCAAGGTGTGGGAGCCCGAAGCCCCCTCCACGATCGTCATCGACGTCGCGGCGCTGACCTTCTGCGACTCCACCGGTGTCGCAGAACTGATCGTGAGCCTCCGGCGGAGCCGGGCCGCGGGCACCCGCCTGGTCCTCGCCGGCGTTCACGGCACCCTGGAACGGATCCTGACCATCACCGGTCTGCGCTCCGCCTTCGAGCTCTCCCCCTCAGCCGAGGAAGCCCTGCGGGGGATGTGATCAGCTGGTGCGGTCCAGCGGCACCCGGGGCGCGTCCACGATCACGTCGGAGAAGATGTCGACCACCATGGCGATCACGCCACCGACGACGACGACCCCGGCCCCGGCCCAGAACAGCGTCCAGTTGGGGCCGACGCACAGGGCCACGCCGCCGATGGTGAACCCGATCAGAATGACGATCACCGCAAGCCAAGACTTGGGGCTTCCTCCGTGGCTTCCAGCCATGAGCCTTTCCTGTCCTCTCTGTGTGGATCAGCGATGCGCGCCGTTCGCGGCGGCGATCACCCTGGTCAGCGACCGGTGGAGCTCCTGCAGCTCCTCCAGTTCTATACCCAGGCGCTCGACGACGGACGGCGGAATCCTCTCAGCTTCGCTCCTCAGCTCCCGGCCCGCCGAGGTGAGCGTGACCGCCAGGACACGTTCGTCCCGGCTGTCGCGCTGCCGCCGGATGTAGCCGATCGCCTCAAGTCGTTTGAGGAGCGGGGACAGCGTACCGGGGTCGAGTTGCAGTAGCTTGCTCAGCTCCTTCACAGACAGCGGCGCCTGCTTCCAGAGCGCGAGCATCACCAGATACTGCGGATGGGTCAGGCCCAGAGGCTCCAGCAGGGGCCGGTAGACCCCGATGACGCTGCGCGAGGCAACGGCCAGGGCGAAACAGACCTGTCGCTCCAGGTCAAGTAGATCAGTCGTATCGCTCACACACCCCTCCCAGCCGACATAGTATGATATTTGGTGCACAAACTATTATGGCGCCAAGCATCGGTCCGCAAAAAGGAGTCCCATGTTCCATCGCAAGCCGATCGAGGAACGGATCGCCGAGCGAGAGGCCCGGCGTCCGTCGCTCGCGGAGGGCAAACACTTCGAGCACGGGCCGGCGAAGTTCATCTTCATCTTCGTCATCGTGTTCGTGGTGATCGGTCACCTCGCCGGCCTGCTGCTGCTGATGGCCCTGGACCTGCACTGACCCGGGCCCGCCCGGGCGTCACTTGGACCCGGTGAAGGCGATCCCCTGGATCAGCTGCTTCTGCAGCACGACGAAGATCACGATGATCGGGGCGCTGGCCAGCAGGGATCCCGCCATCAGGACCGGATACTCGGTGAAGTGCTCGCCCTGCAGGGCCGAGAGGCCCGCCGACAGGGTCATCCGTTCCGGATCGGTGTTGACGATGAGCGGCCACATCAGGTCGTTCCAGGACCAGAGCACGGTCAGCACGCCGAGCGCCAGCAGGCCGGGCCTGGCCAGCGGCAGCATCACGCTCCAGAAGATCCGGAACGGGCTGGCCCCGTCGATCCTGGCCGCCTCCTCGACCTCCCCCGGCAGGTTGAGGAAGAACTGCCGGAGCATGAAGGTGCCGAACGCGCTGAACATGCCCGGCACGATGAGCCCCGGCAGGCTGTTCAGCCAGCCCAGCTCCTGGACGATCTGGTACTGCGGGATCAGGAAGAGCTGGCTGGGCACCATCAGGACCGACAGCAGCACGATGAAGATCGCGTCCCGGCCCGGGAAGCGCAGCCGGGCGAACGCGTAGGCCGCCATCGAGCAGAACAGCAGTTGGGCGAGCGTCCGCCCGGTGGTCATCACGACCGTGTTGACGAACTGCTGGAGGAACGGCGTGTCCTCGACGACCTTGGCGAAGTTCGACCACTGCCACGACGGGATCCAGGTCGGCGGGGTCCTGGTCGACTCCGTGAAGGACTTCAGCGAGGTGAGCACCTGCCAGAAGAACGGGGCCACCATCGCGGCGGCGCCGATCCCGAGCGTCAGGTGCACGGGCCACAGCCGGCCGCTACGCATAGTGCACCCACTTCTTCTGCATCCGGAACTGGACGACGGTGAGGACGAGGGTGATGAGCATCAGCACCACCGCCATGGCCGCGCCGTACCCCTTGGCCCCCTCCTCGAACGCCTTGTTGAAGAACAGCAGGACCACGGTCTTGTTGTCGGCGTAGGCGGGGTTGGCCTTGCCGAACATGAGATAGATCAGGTCGAACATCTGCAGGCCGCCGATGACGGTGAGCACCGACACGAAGAAGATGCTCGGCGACAGCAGCGGCAGCGTGATCCGGAAGAACTGGCGCACCGGCCCCGCCCCGTCGATGGAGGCGGCCTCGTACAGGTGGCGCGGGATGCCCTGCAGCCCGGCCATGAAGATCACCGCGTTGTAGCCGACGGACATCCAGATCCCGACCACGACGACCGCGTAGAGCGCGGTGGACGGCTCGGCGATCCACGACTTGCCCTGGACCCCGACGAGGGAGAGCAGGTAGTTGATCAGGCCGTAGTCGCCGTTGTAGAGCCACCGCCAGATCAGCGCCACCGCCGCGGGCATCGTCACCACCGGCAGGAAGTAGATCGTCCGGTAGAACGACACCAGGCGCAGGCCCCGGGCGTTGAGCAGGGCCGCGACCAGGATCGACAGCGGGATCCCGGCCAGGCTCCAGACGGCGTAGACGAAGGTGTTCTTCAACGCCTTGGCGTTCTCCGGGCCGGTGAACAGCTCGCGGTAGTTGGCGAGCCCGACCCAGGTGCTGTCCCCGAACAGGGTCCACTCGGTGAAGCTGTAGTACACCGACTGGACGACCGGCCACAGGTAGAACACCCCGAGGCCGAGGACGAGCGGCGCGATCATCGCGTAGCCCCAGAACCACTCCTGGTCCCGCAGCCGCCGGCGGGGTTCGGCGCGGGCGGCCGCCGCGCGTGCGACCGCCCCCTCCACGCCACTCACTCCTTGGCCAGCGCGGCGTTCATGGCCGTGGCGAGCTCCTTTGCCCCGGCTTCGAGGTCCTGGCCGCCGGAGAACGCCTTGGTGATCGCGTCCAGCTCCGCCGTCGACCAGGCGGCGGTGTTCTTGGAGATCGGGTACGGCACGCTGTCGTCGACCTGGTCCACGAAGACCTGCAGGTTGAACTTGGGCATCGACTTCACCCAGGTGTCGGCGAGCCCCTCGTAGGCGGGGATCACCGCGCCGGTCTCGGCCTGGATCCGGTTGGCCTGCTCGGAGGCGAGGAACTTCACGAACTCCCACGCCTCGGCCGGGTGCTCGGTCTTGGCGTAGATCACGTTGGCCAGGCCGTGGATGACGGTGGCCTTGCGCTTGGGGCCGGCCGGCAGCGGGGCCACGTCGGCGTTGAGGCCCTCGGTGCCGCTGTAGGTGGTGGCGTCGTAGGAGCCGTCGGTCCACATGGCCAGCTTGCCGTTCTGGAACAGCTCGACCGGGGAGGTGTCGGTCATCTGCTGCACCGTCGGCGAGGACTTCTCCTCGATGAAGTCCGACCAGAGCTTCAGGCCCTCGATGGTGGCCGGGTCGTCGTAGCCGGACTTCTTGCCGTCCGGGGAGACCACGTAGCCGCCCGCCTGGAAGATCGTGTTGTAGAAGACCTCCTGACCCCACGGCGCCGCCCCGATGCCGTAGACGCCCTTGGCCGGGTCGGACAGCTTCTTGGCGTTCTCGCGGAGGTCGTCCCAGGTCCAGGTGGCGTCGGGATACTTCACCCCGGCCTTGTCGAAGAGGTCCTTGTTGTACCAGAGGCCGACGGTGTCGTAGTCCTTGGGCAGGCCGTACTGCTTGCCGTCGAGGGTGTAGAGGTCGTTGAGCGACTTGGGGAACTTGGCGGTGTCCACCTTGTCGGCCGCGATCTTGTCGGAGATCGGGAGCAGCGCGCCCTGCGAGGCGTAGACGCCGAACCGGGGGCCGTTCATCCAGAACACGTCGGGGGCGCTGCCACCGGCCGCGGAGGTCTGGAGCTTGGTGAAGTACTCCTTCAGCGGGGTGAACTGGATCTTCACCTCGATGTTCGGATGCGTCTTGGTGAACTCCTTGGCGATCTTGTCCATCGCCTGACCCTGGTTCTTCTCATCCCAGTAGCCGTAGGTGAGGGTGACCTTGCCGCCTGCGGACTCGCCCTCCGACGAGGAGCACGCCGCCGCTCCAGCCACGATCGCGCCGGCGCACAGAAGCGCCCACACCTTCCTGCTCATGTCGTCCCTATCTGTCCGAGCTGTACGAGTGAGTACGGAGGCTAGCGCCCATTTATGAAAATAACTAGGGTAAATGGAGCAACAGTGAGCAGAAGCGTGGCGAACAGGAGCGACTGTGAGGAACGACCTCCGCATCGGAGTAGCGGGATACGGCCTGAGGAGGTCACTGGCTCGCGAGGCACACCGTCCGGGCAACGGCAGCCGGGTGGTGGCGCTGTGCGACCCCGATCCCGCCGCCCAGCAGCGGGCCCGTGACGAGATCGGCTCTGACCTGCAGGTTACCGCCGACTTCGGGATGCTGCTGAACGACGACGTGGACGCGGTGATGATCCTCACTCCCGACCACACCCACGTGGAGCTGGCCGTCGCGGCGCTGAAGGCGGGCAAGGCGACCCTGGTGGAGAAGCCGCTGGCGATCACGGTCGAGGACTGCGACCTGATCCTGCGCACCGCCCGCGAGCAGCGCGCCCGGCTGTACGTGGGGCACAACATGCGCCACATGCCGGTCGTCCGGACCATGCGGCGACTGATCATGGAGGGGGCGATCGGCGAGGTCAGGGCCGTGTGGTGCCGCCACTTCGTCGGGCACGGCGGCGACTACTACTTCAAGGACTGGCACGCCGACCGGCGCAACACCACCGGGCTGCTGCTGCAGAAGGGCGCCCACGACATCGACGTCATCCACTGGCTGGCGGGCTCGCGGACCAGCCTGGTCACCGGCATGGGCGGATTGACGGTCTACGGGCAGGTCACCGACCGCTCCGAGGGGCTCCCGGCGGACTGGTTCAGCCCGGCGACCAACTGGCCGCCGCTCGCCCAGCGCGGCCTGAACCCGGTGGTGGACGTCGAGGACCTCTCCATGGTGCACATGCGCCTGGAGAACGGCGTCCACGCCAGCTACGAGCAGTGCCACTTCACCCCGGACTACTGGCGCAACTACACCGTCATCGGCACGGCCGGCCGCCTGGAGAACTTCGGCGACCACGGCGAGGGCGCCGTCGTGCGGGTCTGGAACAGCGGGCGGCGCGGCTACGACCCCGAGGGGGACCTCCAGGTGCCGATCACGGCGGGCGTGGGCGGCCACGGCGGCGCGGACGAGGGTCTGATCAGCGAGTTCGTCCGCTTCGCCGTCGAGGGGGGAGCGACCGACACCTCCCCTGTCGCCGCGCGCGACAGCATCGCGGCGGGGGTGCACGCCACCGAGTCCCTGCGGGACGGCTCGACGCCCCGCCACGTCCCGCCCGTCTCCCCCGACCTGGCCGCGTACTTCGCCGCCGGCCAGGTCTGATAATTTCGGAACCTGTTTGGATAAAGCGCCCGTCGCCCGTACCACGGGCACGGGCCGTCCCGCGGGCCGGGCACCGGACGGACAGCACAGACCCGGACGGACGGCAGGCGGGGAGCCGGGGCGCGGACGGCCCGGCTCCCCGGACGGTCAGGACGTCGCGCCGAACAGCGTCCGGTCGAGGTGGTCGAGGGCCAGCCGGACCGCGCCCAGCGCCACGGACTCGTTGCCGAGCCGGGAGGCCACGACCTCGGGCGGGTAGAGCGTGACCCGGTTCAGGTGCCGCTGGATGGGTTCGACGAGCAGCGAGCCGGCCTGGGACAGGCCGCCGCCGACCACGACCAGCTCCGGGTCGAGCGGGTTGACGATGGTGACCAGTCCCTCGGCCAGGCGGGTGGCGAACGCCTCCACCGCCCGCGCCGCCGCCTCGTCCCCGTCGCGCGCGCGGGCGACGGCGAACTCGGCCGACTGCCCGGGCGAGCGCAGCTCCCCGGGGTCGGCGGACATGGCGTAGTCGATCACGTTGCGGAAGGCGAGCCGGTAGCCGCTCGACTGGTCGCCGATCTCCCCGGAGGCGGCGTGGCTGCCCCGGTGCAGGGCCCCGCCGATCAGCAGGCCCAGGCCGATCCTGTTGCCGGTGAACAGGTAGACGACGTCCCGGTAGCCCTTGGCGACGCCCCGCCAGTGCTCGGCGAGCACCGCCAGGCGCATGTCGTTCTCCACCAGGACCGGCACGGGGATCCGGCCGGCCAGCTCGGCCTGGAGCGCGACCCCGCTCCACTCGGGGATGGCCACGCTCTTGACCACCCGTCCCGCCTCGTCGACCACTCCGGTGGTGCCGACCGCGACCGCCGTCAGCTTCCCGCGGTCGACGACGCTCTCCTCGACGAGCGCGACGATGGCCTTGATCCGCTCGGCCGCGGGCAGCTCCGGGGAGACCGCGACCCTGCGGGTGGCGAGGATCTGCCCGTTGAGGTCCGCGGTGACGGCCAGCAGCTTGTAACCGCCGACGTCCACGCCGATCACGTGGCCCGCCGTCCCGTGGAAGCGGAAGCGCCGGGCCGGCCGGCCGCGCTGGCGGTCCCCCGGCTCCTCGGCGCACTCCTCGGCCCACTCCTTGGCCAGCAGATCCTCGACGATCCCCTCGGCCGTGGGCCGGGACACGCGTGCGGCCCGGGCGAGCTCGGTGAGGGTCACGATCTGCCCGTCCCGCAGGATCCGCAGGATCGCCGCCGAGTTCAGTTTGCGGAGCAGGGACGCGTCGCCGCTCTCCTGTCTCATTGCACCTCTCGACCTCGCTCGGAGACACTTCAGACGGTTATCCTACTTACATAAGAGTCTTGCATATATCCGGCCAGCCAACTCCCCATTTCGGACGTGAGAGGATGATGATCCGGTTGGCCGGAGTTGGACTGCCCGCCCAGATCAGGAGGTCCGTATGTCTGACGTCACGCCGGAACCCGAGAGTTCCGAGGACGAGCTGAAGCGCAAGTTCCGTGAGGCTCTGGAGCGCAAGAAGACCGCCCAGACGGACGCCAACACCGGGGGCAAGGGGAAGAACGCCTCGAAGATCCACGGTGCGCACGGCCCGGTCGGAGGCAAGCGCTCCTTCCGCCGCAAGAGCGGCGGCTGAGCACCCCCGGGATCAGCCGGGCCGCACACCGGTGCCGGCCGCCGAGCGGGCGGCCGGCTGAGCACGCCTGAGCCGGTCGTCCCGCCCGGTCCGGGTCACCCCGCCCACCGGCCACCCGGCCGGCGGGCGGGCCGCCGCATGCTCGACGCGGCCGGGCAGGTCCCGCCCGGCCGTCCGGAGAGACGTTCGGCGGCGGATCCGGGCGGTCAGCCGGGCCGTCCGGAGAGGTGCTCGGCGGCGGCGTCGAGCAGCCAGTCGGCGAGATAGCCGGCGTACGACGGCCGCACGGACACCCGGAACTCCTCGCCACCGTGGGCGGCGAGCAGGACCTGGGCGCGGGCCAGCATGGTCTGGGCGCACCGGCCGGGGCCGAACAACCGCGGGTGCAGGTCGAGGGAGCAGCCGTGGGCCAGCACGTCACGTGCCCTCGGTCCGGCCAGGACCAGCGTGGTCCACTGCGCCGAGACGTCGGTGACCGCGACGTGCCCGGTCCCGGCCGCGGCCCGCAGGCGGGCCGGCAGGTCGCGCTCCGCGCCGGGCTCGCCGACGACGAGCCACTCGTCGGGGCCGAGCCACAGCACGTCGACGCCGGAGGTCACGTATGTGCCCGGCTCGGTGGGGAGCGGTGCGCCGAGGGCCGCCCCGATGTCGCCGGCGGCCCGGCTCCCGGGGTCCGCCCGCAGGTTGACCCGGGTGAGGAACGGCAGCTCCGCGATGCGCAGGCACTCCTCCCGCACCGGCTCGAAGCGGGGCGGCGGGCCCGGTCGCTCAGCCATCGCGGCGCGCTCCCTCGGGGTCGTAGAGGACGGGGTGGGTGACGGTGACGGGGACCAGCCCGGTCCCGACGGGCACGTGGAGCCGCTCGCCAGCGCGCCGGCGCCCGCCGCTGACGAGGGCGAGTGCGAAGGTCCGGCCGAGCGCCGCGCTGCGGTAGCTGGAGGTGACGTGGCCGAGTGTCGGGACGGGCGGCTCGGGCAGCCGGTCGGCGGCCACCAGGTGGGCGCCCTCGGGCAGCAGCAGGTGCGGGTCCACCGGCAGGAGCCCGACCAGGTGCTTGCGGTCGGGCCTGAGGTCGCCGGCGCGGGCGTGCGAGCGCCTGCCGACGTAGTCGGACCTCCGCCTCGACATCAGCCGCTCCATGCCGAGGTCGGCGGGGGTGACCGTGCCGTCGGTGTCCTGGCCGACGATGGGGTAGCCCTTCTCCGCCCGGAGCACGTGCATGGCCTCGGTCCCGTACGGGGTGACGGCGCGGCTCCCCTGGACCGCCTCCCACAGCGCGGGCCCGTCCCAGGCGCCGACGTTGATCTCGTAGGCCAGCTCGCCGGAGAAGCTGATCCGGCACACCCTCGCCGCGACGCCCGCCACCCGGCCCTCGCGCCAGGTCATGAACGGGAAGGCCGCCCTGTCCACGGCCAGGCCGGGGGCGAGCCCGGCCAGCACGTCCCGCGCGCCGGGCCCCGCCAGCGCCACCGTCGCCCACTGCTCGGTGACGGAGGTGCAGTAGGCCCTCAGGGACGGCCACTCGGTCTGCAGCCACTCCTCCATCCAGTCCAGGACGGCGGCGGCGTTGCCCGTGGTCGTGGTCACCAGGAACCGGTCCTCCGCCAGGCGGATCACCGTCCCGTCGTCGAAGACCGTCCCGTCGGCGCGGCACATCACGCCGTAGCGGATCGAGCCGACCTTGAGCGTGCTCATCATGTTGACGTAGAGGCGGTCGAGCAGCTCGGCGGCGTCCGGCCCCTGGATGTCGATCTTGCCCAGCGTGGAGGCGTCCATCGCCCCGGTGCCCCGCCGCACGGCCGCGCACTCCCGCAGGACCGCGGCCTCCATGTCCTCGCCCGGACGGGGGTAGTAGCGGGGCCGCTTCCACTGGCCGACGTTCTCGAACACCGCCCCGCGCGCCACGTGCCACCCGTGCAGCGGGGTGACCCGGACGGGGTCGTGCAGCGCCCCCCTGTCGCGCCCGGCGAGGGCGGCGAAGCTGACCGGCGTGTACGGCGGGCGGAAGGTGGTGGTGCCGAGCGCGCCCACCTCGACCCCGAGGATGTGGGCGACGACCCCGCCGGTCAGCATCCCCGAGGTCTTGCCCTGATCGTGGGCGGTCCCGGCGGTGGTGTAGCGCTTGACGTGCTCGAGCGAGCGGAGCCCCGCCCCGGTCGCGCGCATGACGTCGGCGACGGTCACCTCCCGCTGCAGGTCGACGAAGTGGGTCCGGTAGTCGTCGGCGGGGACGAGCCACACGTGTTCGGCGGGGGGCGCCGGGACGTCCTCGGTGCGGGGCGGGGGCCTGCGGCGGCCCGCGCGGAACCCGGCCGCCTCGGCCGCCCGGGCCCCGGCCCCGGCCCCGTCCTCCACGCAGCGGGCCGTCGTGCCGATCCCCCGGGCCGCTCCGGCGACCTCCACCGCCTGGCGGGCGGCGCCGGGGACGTGGCAGCCGAGCGCCCCGTCGTAGCGGAGCTCCCCGCCCGCCTGGCCGAACAGGTGGAGCACGGGGTTCCAGCCGCCCGAGACCAGCAGCAGGTCCGCCTCGATCTCCCGGCCTCCGGGGAGGCCGCCGGGGCGGGGGCCGGGAGGATCGCCGGAGGGGCGCCCGCCGGGATCAGGGGAGGGACCGCCGGAGACGGTCACCGAGCGGACGCCGTCGCGGCCGCCCACCCCGGTGACCAGGTGCCCGGCCAGCACCTCGGCGCCCTGCCACGGCCGGCCGCCCGGCGGCGCGTCCCGCCGCGCGTCCACGACGGCCGCGATCTCGACACCGGCGGCCGCCAGGTCGCGGGCCGCGGCGTAGGCGCTGTCGTCAGCGGTGAAGACCACCGCGCGGCGGCCCGGCAGGACCCCGTACCGGTTGACGTAGGCGCGCGCGGCCCCGGCGAGCATCACACCGGGCCGGTCGTTGCCGGCGAAGGCGATCGGCCGCTCGTGCGCGCCGGTGGCCAGCACGACGCGGCGGGCCCGGATGCGCCAGAGGCGCTCGCGGGAGGAGGCCCGCTCCCTCCTGCGCTCCACGGCGACCAGGTAGTTGTCGTCGTAGTAGCCGAACACACTGGTCCGCCCCAGCACGCGCACCTCGGGCCGGGCCGCCAGCCCGGCCAGCGCGGCGGCGGCCCACCGCGCCCCGGGGACGCCGTCGACGGTCTCGGCGGTGTCGGGCAGGCTGCCGCCGGCCGTGGGCCGGTCGTCGGCCAGGACGACCCGGGCGCCCGAGTCCGCGGCGGCCAGCGCGGCCGCGAGCCCGGCGGGCCCGGCCCCGACCACCAGGACGTCGCAGTGGGCGTAGACGCCGTCGTAGCGCGCCGGGTCGGGCCCGGCGGCCAGGCGGCCCTTGCCCGGCAGGCCGCGGGCGACCAGCCCGTCGTACAGCTCGACGGTGGTGGCCTGCAGCATCGGCTCGGGGAAGGGATGCTCGATCTGGACGATCGCGCCGGGCTCCTCGGTCCAGGCGGCGAAGACGCCCCGGGGACGGCCCAGCCGCGCGCTCCTGGCCACCGTGCGGACGCCGTTGGCCAGCAGGGCGGAGGCGAGCGTGTCGCCGCCGCGCCCTTCGAGGTCCCGGCCGTCGAAGCGGAAGCGCAGCGTCTCGCCGCCCTGGTGGTCCCGCCTGCGGAACGGCTGGGAGGTCACGGGGTCACCGGCCGCGGCTCGCCCGGACGGTAGACGGCGTGGATCTCGCCGCTGGCCGTGTCCCTGACCGCGTTGAACCAGCGGCGGCAGCCGGCCGCGTGGCTCCACCGTTCGGCGAAGGGCCCTCGGGGGTTGTCGCGGAAGAACAGGTAGCGGGCCCACTCCTCGTCGGAGAGCGCGGCGGGGTCGCCGGGGTAGGCGACGTGCGCCTGCCCGCCGTAGCGGAACTCGGTCTCGTCGCGTGGCCCGCACCACGGGCAGGGGATCAGCAGCATCGGTCGGGCGCCTCCTAGTGGGCCACCGCGGCGGCGCCGTGCTCGTCCACGAGCGCGCCGGTGGTGAAGCGTTCGAGGGAGAAGGGGGCGTTGAGCGGGTGCGGCTCGCCGTGGGCGATCGTGTGCGCGTAGCACCAGCCCGCCCCCGGCGTGGCCTTGAACCCGCCGGTGCCCCAGCCGCAGTTGACGTACAGCCCGTCCACCGGGGTTAGCCCGACGACCGGCGAGGCGTCGGGGCTGACGTCCACCACCCCGGCCCAGGTCCGCAGCACATGGGCCCGCGCGAAGACGGGGAACAGCTCCAGCGCCGCCGCCATCTGCCGCTCGATGACGTGGAAGGCGCCGCGCCGGCGGTAGGAGTTGCAGGCGTCAACGCCCGCGCCCATGACCAGTTCGCCCTTGTGGGCCTGGCTGACGTAGACGTGCACGGCGTTGGACATGACCACGGTGGGGTGCACGGGCTCCAGCAGGTCCGAGACCAGCGCCTGCAGCGCGTGGCTCTGCAGCGGCAGCGCCAGCCCCGCCGTCCGGGCCACGACGGAGGAGTGGCCCGCCGCGCACAGCGCGACCCGGTCCGCCGCGATGCGCCCCCGGGTGGTCCGTACGGCCCGCGCCCGCCCGCCGGCGACCTCGACCCCGGTGACCTCGCAGTGCTCGATCAGGTGGACGCCCAGCGCGGCGGCGGCGCGGGCGAAGCCCCAGGCGACGTGGTCGTGCCTGGCGATGCCGGCCCGCGGCTGGTAGGTCGCCCCCAGCACCGGGTGGCGCGCGTCCGGGGAGACCTCGACGATCGGGCAGACCTCCTTGACCTCCTCGGGGCCGAGCCACTCGGCGTCGACGCCGTTGAGCCGGTTGGCGTTGACCCGGCGCACGCCGTCCCGGACGTCCTGGAGGCTGTGGGCGAGGTTGAGCACCCCGCGCTGGCTGAACAGGATCGGGTAGCCCAGATCCTCCTCCAGCCCCTCCCACAGCTTCAGCGAGTGCTCGTAGATGCCCGCGCTCTCCTCCAGGAGGTAGTTGGAGCGGATGATCGTGGTGTTGCGGGTCATGTTGCCGCCCGCCAGCCAGCCCTTCTCCAGCACGGCCACGTCGGTGATCCCGTGGTCCCTGGCCAGGTAGTAGGCGGTGGCCAGGGCGTGGCCGCCCCCGCCGACGATCACCACGTCGTAGGAACCGCGCGGCTCGGGGCTGTCCCACAGCCGGTCGGGGTGCTCGGGCGGGACTGCGCCCGGCTGCTCGGTGCTCACCGTGATCCCTTCCTCGGTCCGGCCGCGGCGCTAGCCGCGCAGGCGTTTCATCTCCGGGTCGTAGAGCGGTTCCTCGGCGACGACGGCGGCGATCCGCCGGTCGAAGTAGCCGATGTGGAGCACCCGCCCGGGGGTGGAGAGCGCGACCGGCAGCCAGGCGTAGGCGATGCCCCTGCCGACCGTGTAGCCGTAGGCGGCGCTGGTGACGTATCCGACGCAGCGGTCGCCGTCGTAGACGGGCTCCTTGCCCATGACGACGGCGGCGGGACCGCCGATCGTCAGGCAGGTCAGCCGGCGCCGCACCGAGACGCGGCGCTCGGCCAGGGCCGCGCGGCCGATGAAGTCGTCCGGGCCGGCCCCGCGCACGGCGGAGCCCAGGCCCGCCTCGTAGGGGTCGTGCTCGTGGGTCATGTCGGTGCCGAAGGAACGGTAGCCCTTCTCCAGCCGCAGGCTGTCGAAGGCTCCGCGGCCGCCCGCGATGACCCCGTGGCGCCGGCCCGCCTCCCAGAGGGTGTCCCAGAGCTTGGCGCCCATGTCGGCCGTCGTGTAGAGCTCCCAGCCGAGCTCTCCGATGTAGGACAGCCGGAGCGCGGTGACGGGCACCGTGCCGACGTGGCCGCGCCCGCACCGGAAGTAGCCGAAGCCGTCGCGGGAGAAGGCGGGGCCGGCCAGCGGCGCCACGAGGTCGCGGGCGCGGGGCCCCCAGACCCCGACGCAGCAGGTCCCGGCCGTGATGTCGCGGACGGTGACCGACCCGTCGGCCGGGAGGTGGCGGTGGAGCCAGTCGAGGTCGAGGTTGCCGTTGGCGCCGACCTGGAACAGGTCCGGGCCGAGCCGGGCGACGGTGATGTCGCCGCGGATGCCGGCGCCCTCGTCCAGCAGCAGGCAGTAGACCACCGATCCGACGGGCCTGCCGACGTCGCCCGTCGAGATCCGCCGAAGGAAGGCGGCGGCCCCGCGGCCGGCGACCTCGATCCGTTTGAGCGCGCTCATGTCGTACAGCGCGACGGACTCCCGCGAGACCTGGGCCTCGGCGCCGACGATCGGCGACCAGTGGCGGGCGGCCCACCCGTCCCGCCCGGGGATGTCCCGGCCCGCGAGCAGGGGCTCGTTTGCGCCGTACCACTGGGGGCGTTCCCAGCCGCCGGCCTCCAGAAAGTACGCCGCCAGCTCCCGCTGGCGCGGGTGGAAGGGGCTGGTGCGGAGCGGGCGCAGGTTCTCCGGCGGCTGCAGCGGGTGGATGATGTCGTAGACCTCGGCGAAGTTCTGGCAGCCGCGGGTGAGCACGTACTCCGGGGCGAGCTGGTGCGGCTCGAAGCGGTTGACGTCGCACTCGTGCAGGTCGAAGGAGGAGCAGCGGCCGCCGGTCAGCCACTCGGCCATGGCCCGGGCCACGCCCGCCGAATGCGTCACCCACACGGCCTCGGCCACCCAGAAGCCCTTGACCCGGGATGACTCTCCGAGCAACGGCATGTTGTCGGTGGTGAAGGAGAACAGGCCGTTGATGCCCTCCTCGATCTCCGCCTCCCGGGTCGCGGGCAGCAGCGACCGGGTCTCGGCCCAGGCCGGGGCGAAGTCGCCGGCGGTGAACGGCAGCACCGACGGCATCCCCTCCGCCGCTCCGGGCGGGAGGATCGCTGCGGGCTCGACCGGCATCGGACGGTGACCGTAGTAGCCGATGCCCAGCCGGCCGGCCCGCTCCCGGTAGTAGAGGTCGGCGTCCTGGTGGCGCAGGATCGGCCGGACGGCCTCTCCGGTCCGCCCGCTCAGCGCGGGGACGGGGCCGGTCCAGGCGAGCTGGTGGGCCAGCGGCGTCAGCGGCAGGGCCATGCCGACCATGCCGGCGATCTTCGGCCCCCAGATGCCCGCGCAGCACACGACGAGGTCCGCCGGGATCTCACCCCGGTCGGTGACGACGGCGGCGACCCGGTCGTCCTCGACGCGGATCTCCAGCACCTCGTGCCGTTCCAGTACGCGCACGCCCCGCTCCCGCGCCAGCCGGAGCTGGACCTCGACCGCGCGCACGGCGTCGGCCAGGCCGTCGGTGGGCACGAAGAGCCCGCCCAGCACCTTGCCGGGATCGAGCAGGCGGTGCCGTGCCACGCACTCCCCGGGGGTGAGCAGGTGCGCCTCGACGCCCCAGGCGGTGGCCCAGCCGTGGCGGCGGCGCAGCTCGGCGAGCCTTCCGGGCGTGGTGGCCACCTCCAGGCCGCCCACCTGCTGGAAGCAGCCGAGCGCGCCGAGCTTGCCGACCGTGTAGCGGGCCAGCTCCGTCATGGTCTTGGCGGGGTTGGTCTGGAAGACCAGGCCGGGCGCGTGGGACGACGATCCGCCGGTGACCGGCACGGTGCCCTGGTCGACGACGGTGATGTCGCTCCAGCCCCTGGCCGACAGCTCGTCGGCGAGGGCCGCCCCGACGACTCCGGCTCCGATGACGACGACGCGCCGGCCTGCCATGCCCACCTCCGCCGTTGCGCGATCCAGAACATGGAGCGCCTCCCGCAACAGATTCTCCCGGGGTGGCAGGACTGTCAAGGAACGGGCGGGCGGCCTCCGCGGCGTGGGCGGCGCCTCCGGCGGCACCCCTGGCGGTGCGGGCCAGGCGGTGCGGGCCGTACGGGCCGGGCAGGCCGTACGGGCCGGGCAGGCCGTACGGGCCGGGCAGGCCGTACGGATCAGCGGGACAGGTGGATCAGCGGGCCGTACGGGCCCGGCGGGGCAGCGGGCCGGGCGGGCCGTACGGGTCAGCGGGCCGGACCCTCCCGGTGCCGGTAGAAGGCGGCGTGCTCGGCCGCGAGCGGGGTGTTGCCCAGGATCAGGTCGGCCGCCTTCTCCGCCACCATCATGACCGGCGCGTAGATGTTGCCGTTGGTCACGTAGGGCATGACCGAGGCGTCCACGACGCGGAGCCCCTGGAGGCCGTGGACCCGCATGGACAGCGGGTCGACGACGGAGAGGGGGTCGGTGCCCATCCGCGCGGTGCACGAGGGGTGCAGCGCGGTCTCGCCGTCCCGGGCGACCCAGTCCAGGATCTCCTGGTCCGTCCGGACCCCCGGCCCGGGCGACAGCTCCCCCGCGTTGAAGTCGTCCATGGCGGGCCGGGTCAGGATGTCGCGGGCGACCCGGACGGCCTCCACCCACTCGCGCCGGTCCTGCGCGGTGGACAGGTAGTTGAACCGCAGCGCCGGATGGACCCGGGGATCGGTGCTCCTGATCTTCACCGAGCCGCGCGCGTCGGAGTACATCGGCCCGATGTGCACCTGGTAGCCGTGCCCGCCCACCGGCGCGGAGCCGTCGTAGCGGACCGCGACGGGCAGGAAGTGGAACATCAGGTTGGGGTAGGCGACGTCGTCGTTGCCGCGGGCGAAGCCGCCCGCCTCGAAGTGGTTGGTCGCCCCGGGGCCGCTGCGCAGGAACAGCCACTGCGCGCCGATCCACGGCCGGTTGCGCCACTTCAGCGCGGGCTGCATCGACACCGGCCGCCTGCAGCCGTACTGGATGTAGACCTCCAGGTGGTCCTGGAGGTTCTCCCCCACGCCGGGCAGGTCGTGCACGACCTCGACGCCGAGCGCGCCCAGCTCCGCGGCGGCGCCGACGCCGGAGAGCTGGAGCAGCTGCGGCGAGTTGATCGCGCCGCCGCAGAGGATGACCTCGCCCGCCCGGACCGTCCGGCCGTCGCACTCCACGCCGACGGCGCGCCCGCCCTCGAACAGGATCCTCGTGACGAAGGCCCGCGTCCTGATCTCCAGGTTGGGCCGCCGCCTGACGGGGTGCAGGTAGGCGCGGGCGGCCGACAGCCGGCGCCCCCGGTGGATGGTGCGGTCGAAGCGGGCGAATCCCTCCTGCCGGTATCCGTTGACGTCGTCGGTCAGCTGGTGGCCGGCCTGCTGCGCCGCCTCGAAGAAGGCCGCGAACAGCGGGTTGCGCACCGGCCCGCGTTCGAGCACCAGCGGCCCGTCGTGCCCGCGCAGGGGGTCGTCCGGATCGGCGGCCAGGCAGTTCTCCATGCGCTTGAAGTACGGCAGACAGTGCGCGAAGTCCCAGGTGCCCATGCCCGGGTCGGCCCCCCAGCGCTCGTAGTCCAGGGGGTTGCCCCGCTGGAAGATCATCCCGTTGATGCTGCTGGAGCCGCCCAGCACCTTGCCCCGGGCATGGTAGATCCGGCGGCCGTTCATGTGCGGCTCGGGCTCGGACTCGTACTTCCAGTCGTAGAAGCGGCTGCCGATGGGGAAGGTCAGCGCGGCGGGCATGTGGATGAACACGTCCCAGAGGGAGTCCGGGCGGCCGGCCTCCAGCACCAGCACTCGGTTGGCGGGGTCGGCGGACAGCCGGTTCGCCAGCGCGCTCCCGGCCGATCCGCCCCCAACGATGACGAAGTCGTACATGTCTGCCTCGTCTCGCTCACAGCAGGAGTGATAGCAGAGATCGTAGTGAATGGCGCAATAAGTCGCACTATACGCAACCAATTCCGTCGGACGCGTTGGACGCGCGTTCCGCGCAGCGCCTACAGTCCCGCTATGGGCAACGATTCCTCCGGTGACCGGGCCGACGGCGGCGGGGTGCAGTCGGTCGACCGGGCCATCAGCATCCTGGAGATCCTCTCCCGGCGCCGGGAGGCGGGGGTCAGCGAGGTCGCCGGGGAGATCGGCGTCCACAAGTCGACCGCCTTCCGGCTGCTCGGGGCGCTGGAGACCCGCGGCCTGGTCGAGCAGGCCGAGGACCGCGGCAAATACCGCCTCAGCTTCGGGATCATCCGCCTGGCGGGCGGTGTGGCCGCCCGGCTGGACCTCACCCAGCAGAGCCGTCCCGTCTGCCGCCGCCTGGCCGAGGAGATCGGCGAGACGGTGAACCTCGCCGTGCTCCGCTCCCACTACGCGGTCAACCTGGACCAGGTGCGCGGGCCGTCGGCGGTCACCACGCAGAACTGGGTCGGGCAGCTCACCCCCCTGCACGCCACGTCGAGCGGGAAGGTCCTGCTGGCCCACCTCGACGGCCGCCACCGGGCCCGGCTCATCGCCGCCGCCGGGCTGGAGAGCTACACCCCCGCCACGATCACCTCGGCCGCCGTGCTGGAGGAGCAGCTGGAGGAGGCCCTGCGCAGGGGTTACGCGGTCACCGTCGAGGAGCTGGAGATCGGGCTGAACGCCATCGCCGCCCCCGTCCGGTCCCACGACGGCGAGATCGTCGCCGCGGTCAGCGCCTCCGGACCCGCCTACCGCCTCAGCCAGGAGCGGATGCACGGGCTCGCCCCGGTGCTGACCGCGGGGGCCGAGGACATCAGCCGCCGGCTGGGCTACACCGCTCGATCCTGACCACGACGCTCTTGGAGGTCGGGGTGTTGGAGGTCTCCGCGACCGAGTCCAGCGGGACGAGCACGTTGGTCTCGGGGAAGTAGGCCGCGCAGCAGCCCCGCGCGGTGGGGTAGGCGACCGCGCGGAACTCCTCGGCCCGGCGCTCCCCGTCGGGCCACTCGCTGACCAGGTCCACCATGTCTCCGTCGGCCAGGTCCCGCTCGGCCAGGTCGTCGGGGTGGACGAAGACGACGCGGCGGCCGCCGCGCACGCCGCGGTAGCGGTCGTCCATGCCGTAGATCGTGGTGTTGTACTGGTCGTGGCTGCGGACCGTCTGCAGCAGCAGCCGCCCCGCCGGGACGCGCAGCACCTCCAGGGGGTTGACGGTGAAGTTGGCCCGGCCGGTCTCGGTCGGGAAGCGCCGCTCGTCGCGCGGCGCGTTGGGCAGGGCGAAGCCGCCGGGGGCGCGGACGCGGGCGTTGAAGTCGCCGAACCCGGGCACCACCCGCGCGATGCGCTCGCGGATCGCGTCGTAGTCGGTCTCGAACTCCGCCCAGGGCACGTGGGGGTCGGCGCCGAAGAGCTCCCGTGCCAGCCGGCAGACGATCGCCACCTCGGGCAGCAGCTCCGCCGAGGCCGGCCGGAGCCGGCCGCGGGAGGCGTGCACCAGGCCCATGGAGTCTTCGACCGTGACGAACCGGTCGCCGTCGCGCTCGGTGCGCCCCAGCGCCGGCAGGATGAGCGCCTGCTCGCCGCAGACGGCGTGGGAGCGGTTCAGCTTCGTCGAGACCTGCACGGTGAGCCGGGCGCGGCGCATCGCCGCCTCCGTCACCGCCGTGTCGGGGGTCGCCGCCACGAAGTTGCCGCCCATCGCGAAGAACACCTTGGCCTGTCCCGACCGCAGCGCCCTGATCGCCTCCACGGTGTCCAGGCCGTGACGGCGGGGCGGCTCGAAGCCGAACTCCTCGCGCAGGGCGTCGAGGAAGGACTGCGGCGGCTTCTCGTTGATGCCCATGGTGCGGTCGCCCTGGACGTTGGAGTGCCCGCGCACCGGGCAGACCCCGGCGCCCGGCCGCCCCACGTTCCCGCGCAGCAGCAGGAAGTTGACCACCTCCCGGATGGTGGCGACGGAGTTCTTGTGCTGGGTGAGCCCCATCGCCCAGCACACGATCACCGACCGCGCCCCGAGCACCTCCCGCGCGGTCTCCTCGATGGCCGGGCGGTCCAGCCCGGTCGCCTCCTCCACCTCCGCCCAGTCGAGGTCGCGGACGCTCTTGGCCCAGCCGTCGAAGCCGTGGGTGTGCTCCTCGACGAACTCGCGGTCGACCACCGAGCCGGGGGCGGCGTCCTCGGCCTCCAGCAGCAGCCGCGACAGCCCCTGGAAGAGCGCGAGGTCACCGTTGAGCCGGATCTGCAGGAAGCGGTCGGCCAGCGTCGTGCCGCGCCCCAGCACCCCGGAGGGCCGCTGCGGGTTCTTGAAGCGGAGCAGGCCCGCCTCGGGCAGCGGGTTGACCGCGATGATCCGCGCCCCGTTCCGCTTGGCCCGCTCCAGCGCCGACAGCATGCGCGGATGGTTGGTGCCCGGGTTCTGGCCGACGACGAGGACGAGGTCGGCGTGGTGCAGGTCCTCCAGCGACACCGTGCCCTTGCCGATGCCCAGCGTCTGGTTGAGCGCCGAGCCGCTGGACTCGTGGCACATGTTGGAGCAGTCGGGCAGGTTGTTGGTGCCGAAGCGGCGCACCAGGAGCTGGTAGGCGAACGCGGCCTCGTTGGAGGTGCGGCCGGAGGTGTAGAACACCGCCTCGTCCGGGCCGCCGAGGGCGCGCAGCTCCCGGGTGACGATGGCGAACGCCTCCTCCCACGTCACCGGCACGTAGTGGTCGGACCCGGCGGGCCTGTGCATCGGCTCGGTGAGCCGTCCCTGCTGGCCCAGCCAGTAGTCGGTGCGCCCGGCCAGCTCCGCCACGGTGTGCGCGGCGAAGAAGTCGCGGGTGACCCTGCGGGTGGTGGCCTCCTCGGCCACCGCCTTGGCGCCGTTCTCGCAGAACTCCGCCGGGCTGCGGTGCTCCCCCTCGGGCCACGCGCAGCCCGGGCAGTCGAAGCCGTCCTTCTGGTTGACCTGGGCCAGGGTCAGGAGCGTGCGGCCGGCGCCCATCTGGGCGTAGGACGTCAGCAGCGACCGGGCCACTCCCGGCATGCCCGCCGCCCACTGCTTGGGCGGGCCGACCTCCAGGCCCTCCTCGGTGACGTCCTCGCGCGGGGCCTTCCTGGCCATCCGGCGCTCCCTTCTTCCCGGTGCCCCGGCTTCCCGGTGCTCTTCCTGGTGCCCCGGCCGGGCCGGGCGGCTCCCCAATCTACGCCGACGCCGGTCCCAGCCGGGCGAGGACCCAGTCGTGGAAGGCCCGGATGTGGTGCTCGCTGGGCACCAGCACCCCGCCGCGGGCGTAGGCGCGGGAGGCCATCGCCGGCTGGCACCGCTCGCAGGCCGCGAAGTCCTGGGCGTTGACCCGGTGGAAGAGCTCGACGGACGGGCCCAGATCCGCGCCCCGCTCGACGACGTCCCGGTGGAAGAGCCAGTCGCACTCGACGACCGTCCGGCCGGCCGACAGGGGGAACATCCGGTGGATGATCACGTGGTCGGGCACCAGGTTGACGAACACCTGCGGCCTGATGGTGATCGCGTAGTAGCGGCGGTCCTGGTCCTCGCTCACGCCCGGGATCCGGTCCACGCCCTGGGACCCGTCGACCGTGAAGCCCCGGACCTCCGCGCCGAAGCGCGCGCCGTGCCCCACGAAGGACTGCGCCGCGTAGCCGCCGGCGAACTCCGGGAGCACCCCGACGAGTTCGGGATGGATGGTGGCGCAGTGGTAGCACTCCATGAAGTTCTCCACCAGGAGCTTCCAGTTCGCCTTCACGTCGTAGACGATCCTGCGGCCCACCTCCAGGTCGCCGACGCCGTAGTTCTCGATCAGCCCCTCCTCGCCCAGCCGGGTGACCACCGCGCCGACCACGTCCGCCTCGAACGGCGGTGGATCGTCGGCCAGGCAGAGCCACACGTAGCCGAGCCACTCCCGTACGTGGACGCCGACCAGCCCGTAGGCGGCCCGGTCGAGGTCGGGCATCGCGGCGAGGTTCGGGGCGGCGACCAGCCGGCCTTCGAGGTCATAGGTCCAGGCGTGGTAGGGGCACCGGAAGGTCCGCCTCACCTCGCCGGACTCCTCGGCGCGGAGCCGGGCGCCCCGGTGGCGGCAGACGTTGAGGAAGGCGCGGACGGAGCCGTCCCGGGCCCGGGTGACCAGGACGCTCTCCCGCCCCACCTGGACCGTCCTGAAGGCGCCGGGCCTGCCCAGGTCGGCGGCGCGGACCGCGCAGAACCACATCGACTCGAAGATGCGCTCCTGTTCCAGGGCGAAGACGCGCTCGTCGGTGTAGTGACCGCCGGGCAGGGTGGCGATCAGGCTGGGGGGCGGGCTGCTCGCGGTCACGATGCCTCCTTCTGGCGACGGGCCGTCCGATGCCGAGCCGGCGGGCCTCACCGCCGGGGAGGGCGGCGAGGAGCGCGCAGGGACCATCGCGACCAGCATGGTTTCGTAAAACGGAACGGCCAGCGCTATACGCAACAACGTGAACCCGCGAGTCTCTCTTGTCAAGAGCCGACACGGAGCGTGGGACCGCCCCCGATCTCCGCCCGTCCCTCCCGGCGGACCCGCCGGGGCCATCGTGACCGTCTCAAGACGTCGCCGGTGATGGTGGGTCAGGCGCGGACCGCGTGCGCCGAGGGTCCGGGCGACCGGCTGGCGGCGGGGGCGGCCGGCAGGGGACGGAGCCCGGCGAGCTGTTACCCTACTCGCGACGCGGGGTGCCCCGGCGGATCCGGGGCTGAGATCACACCCGTCGAACCTGATCTAGTTCGAACTAGCGAAGGGACGTCATGTTCTGCGACGACGTCTGGGCACGCTCCACCGCACTGCTACGGGCCATCCACGAGCACCCCTTCAACGCCGCACTCGGCGAGGGCACACTCGACCGCCGGCGCTTCGCCTTCTACATCGTGCAGGACGCCAGATACCTCGAGGCGTTCTCCAAGGCGCTCGCCACCGCCTCGGTGCGGGCCGGCGACCCCGAGGAGGCCGCGTTCTGGTCGAGCAGCGCGCACGCCGCGCTGGCCGCCGAGCGGACCCTGCACGAGGGCTACATCGAGGAGTACGGTCTGAGCGCGGCCGACCTCTCGGGCATCCGCACCTCGCCCACCTGCCTCGGCTACTCCTCCTTCCTCCAGGCCGTCGCGCTGGCCGCGCCGTACCCGGTGCTCGTCGCCGCCGTCCTGCCGTGCTTCTGGGTCTACCAGGACGTGGGAGCGGCGCTCGTGAAGCAGGTCGGCGACGTCGCCGGCCACCCCTACCACGCGTGGATCTCCACCTACGCCGATCCGGATTTCGCCAAGTCGGTCGAGCGGGCCAAGGAGATCGCCGACCGGCTGGCGGCCGGGGCGGACGGCGAGACGCGCGAGGCCATGACCGAGGCGTTCGTCCAGGCCACGGAGTACGAGTGGATGTTCTGGGACAGCGCCTGGAAGCAGGAGACGTGGCCCACGCAACAGTGGCGGCCCGGCGGCTGACCTCCGCCGCCGTACCGGGCCGGTCGGCCCGTCGGGTCGGAGCGACCCGGGCGCGGCGGCCGGCACGCAGGCCGGCGCCGGCCGGGACCGGGCACGATCGGAAGGGTTCTCCCGCTCGCGCAGGTGTGTGCCCCCGGCGGTCTGCGCGGGCGGGAGAACTGCTGGGCCCGGCGGACGCTCGGGCGCCTCAGGCGGGCCGGTAGGTGATCAATCGGACCGCGGGGGCGGAGACGACGTCGATGTGGCCGGTGCCCGGCACCTCGATGTGGGCGAAGCCGCCCTCGAAGGCGACCCGGGCCTCTTCGACGCGGCCGGTGGGGGCGCCGTCGGGGCCGGTCATCCGGTAGCCCTCGACGAGTTCGACGGAGGCGGTGCGCCAGGTGAGGTTCACGCGGTCACCTCGGGGAAGTCGAGGTCGGGCCGGGCCAGGTGGTTGAAGTAGTTCGACAGGGTGTTGAGCGCGACGTGGGCGACGATCTCGGCGAGCTCGGCGTCGGTCACACCGGCCTGCCGGGCGCGCGCCAGGCTCTCGTCGCCCACCCTGCCGCCCGCCTGGACGACCTCCCGGGTGATCTGCAGGACCGCGTCGGCGTGCGGGTCGGCGTCGTGGCCGTCGCGGGTCAGCTTCAGCTCCTCCTCACTCAGGCCCATACGGGTGCCGCGCATGGTGTGCGCGCTGACGCAGTAGGTGCAGCGGTTCTCCTGGGCGACCAGCAGGGCGATCTGCTCGCGCAGCCTGGCGCGCAGCACGCCCCGGGTGAGCGCGTCGCGCATCGCCAGGTAACCGCGGAGCGCCGCGGGGCCGTTGGCCAGCGCGGCGTACAGGTTGGGCACCCGGCCGAGCTGGCGTTGCGTCTCCTCCAGCAGACCCTCGGGGTCATCGGTCAACTGCGGCAGCCGAGGCATGGCGTCTCCCCAAAATGGTACTGATCGGTTCCGTCTGCGGTAACGGTACCGATCGGTTCCATTTCCGTCAAGAATGGATAGAATCCCTGCATGCCGACCCGAGCCCGTGAACGCCTGCTGGACACCGCCGAGGAGCTCTTCTACGCCGAGGGCGTCCGGGCCGTCGGCGTGGAGCAGATCCTGACCGTCTCCAAAGTCGGCCGCGCCTCCTTCTACCGGCACTTCCCGAGCAAGGACGACCTCATCGTGGCCATGCTCGAACGCCGTGACCTGCGGTGGCGCCAGTGGCTGGCCGAGCGGGTCGCCGCTCACGGCGGCGGGCCGCTGGCGGTCTTCGACGCGCTGGCCGAACGGTTCGCCCGCGCCGACTTCCGCGGGTGCGCCTTCATCAACACGATGGTCGAGAGCGCCGACCCCGACAGCCCGGCCCACCGGGTCGCGGCCGGCCACAAGAACAGGGTGATCGGCTACGTCGAGTCCCTGCTCGTCGCGGCCGGCCACCGCGACCCCGCCGTGCTCGCCCGGCAGCTCGTCATGCTCATGGACGGCGCGATCGTCACAGCGCTGCGCGAGCGGTCGGCCGCCCCGGCCGGGCAGGCCCGCGCCGTCGCCGCCGCCCTGCTCGCCGACGCGGCGGAGAACCGGAACGCCGACGCGGCGGAGGGTTAGCGCGGAGGGCTCCGGGGGCTGGAGCGGAGGGCTAGAGCCGATCCTCGCGGGCAGGGGACGGACACTCCGTTCCACGAACCCCAGGAGGTGACGCGCATGACGGCCGACATCCCGATCGTCGTGATCGGTCTGATGGGCGCGGGGAAGACCAGCGTGTCACGGCTGCTCGGCGAGGCCCTCGGCAGGCCCGTGCGCGACAGCGACGAATATCTCCGACAGCGCTACGGCGCCACGGCCGCCGAGATCGCCGCCGGTGACGGCGCCGAGGTGCTCCACGCCAGGGAGGCGGCCCACCTGCGGGAGGCCCTCGCCGAACGGCCCGCGCCGGTCATCGCCGCCGCGGCCAGCGTGCTCGACGACCCGCGCTCCCGGGCCGAGCTGAAGCCGGCCCTGGTCGTGTGGCTGGACGCCACGCCCGAGTTCCTGGCCGAGAAGATCAAGGCCAGGTCCCACCGGCCGCGTTTCGGCAAGGAGCCGCTCGCGCTGGCCTCCGAACTGCACGAGCGGCGGGCGGCCTCCTTCGCCGAGGTGGCCGACCTGCGCTTCCAACGGCCCGAGATGTCCAAGCACGAGGTGGCGCGGGCCGTACTCGACCATCTGAAGGCGTCGGCCATGTAGGACGGGCGGCCGCGGCGGCGGGAGGTCAAAGCGAATCTGACCGAGGCCCGCCGCTCCGATGACCGTCGGCAGGGCACAGCCATGGGGTGAACAGCGGACGCCCCGCCCCCGGCGCGGTGAGGGACGCGGTGCGGCGCGGGCCGTCCCCGGGCGGTCTCGACGTCCTCGGTGTGCTCGGCGGGGGCCTGCTGCTGGCCGTGATCGCCGCGCAGGTCGCGTCGGGGCTGCACCCTCGGCCGATCGGACTGGCCGGCGTGGTCGTGCTGCTGCTGACGGCGAGCGCCCTGGCCTTCGCCGCACGGGCCCATCCCCTCCCCCGGGCGGCCGCGGCGCTGGGCGCCGCGGCGGTGACCGGGTACGCCGCCGAGTGGGTCGGCGTCAGGACCGGGCTGCCCTTCGGGGACTACGGCTACACCGGGCTGCTGCGGCCGCAGCTCGGCGGGGTGCCGGTGGTGGTGGCGCTGGCGTGGGGCGGCATGGGCCTGGCGGCCCACGCGACGGCCGCGGCCGCGGCGCCGGGGAGCCGGGCGGCGCGGATCGGGCTGGGGGCCCTGGCGCTGACCGCGTGGGACCTGTTCCTCGATCCGCAGATGGTCCGGCTGGGCCTGTGGACCTGGCACGACCCGGGCCTCTACCGGGGGGTGCCGGCCGGCAACTTCGTCGGTTGGCTGGTGGTCTCGCTGCTGGTCATGGCCGTGATCGAGGCGGCCCTGACCGACCCGGGCGCCAGGAGCGCCGGGCTGGTCGCGATCTACACGGCGATGGCGTTCATGGAGACCCTGGGGTTCGCGGCCGTCTTCGACCCGCCGGATCCGCTGGTCGCCGCCGTGGGAGGAGCCTGTATGGGCCTGTTCTCCGTACTCGCCTGGAGGCGTGCGTGGCGGAGGTGATCGTGGTCGGCGGCGGCGTGGGCGGCATGGTCTCCGCCCTGCTGCTGGCCCGCCAGGGGCACCGGGTCCGCCTGTACGAGCGGCGGGACCGGCTGGGCGGCAAGCTCGCCGAGCACGCGCGCGACGGTTTCACCTTCTCCGTCGGGCCGTCCCTGCTGACCCTGCCCGGCGTCTTCGCCGATCTCGGCCTGGAGCTCGGCCTCGTCGAGCCGCGGGAGCTGTGCCGCTACCGCTTCGCCGGCGGCTCGACGCTGACGGCGCACCGCGCCCCGGACAGGATGGCCGCCGAGGTGGACCGGCTCTCGCCGGGCGAGGGCCGCAACTGGCTGGCCTTCCACCGGTGGGCGCGGGCCTGCTTCGAGGCGTCGTGCCGTACGTTCTTCGCCGGGCCGCTCACCCGGCCGCCGGCGCGGGCGCGCCTGTCGGACCTGCTGGCGGTCGCGCCCGGCCGGACCCTCGACGGCCTGGCCCGGCGTTTCTTCACCGACCGGCGCCTGCGCCAGTACGCCGGCCGTTACGCCACCTACGCGGGCTCCAGCCCGTACCGGGCGCCGGCGGCCCTGGCCTGCATCCCGGCGATCGAGCACGGGCAGGGCGGCTGGTACGTGCCGGGCGGGCTGCCCCGCGTCGCCGACGCCCTGGCCCTGCTGCTGGAGGAGGTCACCGGATCGGCCCTCACCGAGTTCGCGGTGCCGATCTGGATCTACACGGTCACCGGGTCGCTGGCCCACTTCGGGCTCATCGCGCTGCTCGCC
>NZ_JBSFPS010000109.1:0-30144 GCF_053588315.1 Streptosporangium sp. NPDC003464
GCCCGGCACGCCGAGACCCTCGCTGACCCGGCCCTGGCCATGCAGGTGCCGAACGCGCCCGCCTATCTCCGCTACGCCACGGCCGCTGCGCCCGCCACGCCCGCCGCGCGCTCCGCGACCGCCCCCGCTGTCCTGGCCGGTCAGGCGCCGGCCGGGCACCGCGTCACGATGGCCCTGCCCGCGCCGACCGGGCCGTACCCCGTCGGCACCTTCGCCGTGCGCCTGGTCGACCGCTCGCGCCCGGACCCCCTGGTCCGCTCAGAGCCCTACCGGGAGCTGATGGTCAGCCTGTGGTACCCGGCGGAGGACACCGGCCGGGCCCTGCCCGTCGCCCCCCATATGGCGCCCCTGGCCGCGGCCGACTGGGACCGCCGCTCCGCGCCGCCCATGGGCATCGCGACGGGCGCGGTGGACTGGGCCGCCACCCCTACCCACGCCCGCGTCGGCGCGCCGGTGGACCGTCGGGCGGGCAGGCTTCCGGTCGTGCTCTTCGGCTCCGGGGACGGCGGCCCGCGCACGCTCGGCACCGCCCTGGTGGAGGACCTGGCCTCCCGCGGCTACCTGGTCGTCACCGTGGACCACACCTACGAGGCCGACCAGGTGGAGTTCCCGGGCGGGCGGGTCGTGCGAGCCGTGCCCCTGCCGAAGAAGCTGACTCCGCGCGTCATCGCCAAGCTGCTCGCGCGGCATTCACGGGCCCGCCTCGCGGACATGCGGTCCGTCCTCAACAAGATCACCGCGCTGGGACGCGGCCACGGCCTCGGCGAGGAGGCCGGGCAGTTGCCCGCCGGGCTGCGCGGCGCCCCGGACCTGTCCCGGGTGGGAGCGCTCGGCCAGTCCCTCGGCGGGTCGGTGGCCGCGCAGCTCGTCCACGACGACCGACGCGTGGACGCGGGTGTGAACCTCGACGGCGGCTACGTCGGCCGGGTGGCGAAGACCGGCGTCGCCAAGCCGTTCCTGCAGATCGCAGCCGAGGCGCACACCCGGGCGAGCGAACCGAGCTGGAAGTCCTTCTGGGACGCCTCGACCGGCTGGAAACGGGAGCTGCGCCTCGCGGGCGCGGCGCACGGCTCGTTCACCGACCTGCAGGTGATGCTGCCGCAGATCGCGGCGGCGGTGCCGAAGGTGCCCGTCGCCGACTTCGTCGGCACGGTCGACCCCGGCCGGTCCGTGTCGGCCCAGCGCGCCTACGTCGCGGCCTTCTTCGACCTGCACCTGAACAGGAGGTCCAGCCGGCTCTTCGACACCCCCGACGCCCGCTTCCCCGAAGTCTCCCTCATCCCCTGACCATCCACCGCCCGCTGCCCGGCCGGGCAGCGGGCGTTTATTCGATGGACCCGCTGTCGCCGGGCTCCTACAGTGACCGGGACCTGACGGCGGCACCGGGAGCGGATCATGCGGACGCACTACCCTCGCACTCCGCACCTGCCCTGGTCTCCGGGGGCGTCCTCGGACGACGTGCGGATCGGCGACCTGTCGGGATTGGTGGGCCAGGAGGTCGTGGTCACCGAGAAACTCGACGGGGAGAACACGACCCTCTACCCGGACGGCCTCCACGCCCGTTCGCCGGACTCGGCGCACCATCCGTCCCGGGCATGGGTCAAGGCGTTGCAGGGGCGGATCGCCTCCTCGATCCCGTGCGATTGGCGGGTGTGCGGGGAGAACCTCTACGCGCGGCACTCGATCGGGTACCAGGACCTGGAGAGCTGGTTCTACGGCTTCTCGGTCTGGGACGGTGACCGTTGCCTGGACTGGGACCGTACGGTGCGCTTCACCCGGCGTCTGGGGATCCCGGTCCCGCGGGTGCTGTGGCGCGGAGTCTTCGACGAGCGGGCGCTGCGGGCGCTGCGGCTGGACACCTCGCGGCACGAGGGATACGTCGTGCGTGCCGTCGAGGGGTTCGCCCGGGAGGAGTTCGCCCGCCGGGTGGCCAAATGGGTGCGGCGGGGGCACGTCCGCACCGACACGCACTGGATGCTCGCCCCCGTCGTCGTGAACGGCCTGAGCCCGGCCGCCACGCTGTGGGCGGTGCGTTCGGGAGCCGCCGCCGATGTCCCGTCGCTGCTGGCCGCGGCGGGGATGGCCCCGGCGGACCTGGGCGGGCCGGCCGAGCCGGTGTCCGCCGCCGTCGAGCGGGCCGAGGCGGCGGTGTCCGAGGTGTCCGCGAGGCTCGATCTGCTGGGCCGGTCGGGGGACGCCCGGCTGGCGGGCGTGCTGGCGACGCTGCTGCACGGCACGCGCCGGACCCGGCTGGCGCCCCGGCTGGTGGCGCCGCTGGGCATGCCGCTGGCGCGGCGGGTCGCGGACCTGGTCGGGCTCCACCCCGGTCTGCACCGCCGGTTCCCCGACGACCAGCGCCGGACCGGCCTGGTACGGCTGGCCGCCGCCGCCGACCTGGGCGTCCTGCACGCGGTCGCCGGCGCGGTCCTGGCCGGCCGCGCCGACGGAGAGTCCGCCGACGCCCGCGAGCAGGTCGACTGGTCCGCGCTGCACGCCGAGGACGCCGGGCTGCTCGGGGAGGCGCCGCTGGAGCCGCTGCGGGCGGGTCTGCGCCGGGCGCTGGGCGACCGCGACGCCGACGTGACCGACCGATGCTGGGCGCAGGCGCGGGAGGCCTACGCCCTGGGCCGGATCGCCACCGCCGAGGAGGCCGTGGCGCTGAGCCGGAGGTGGCGCTCCGGGGAGTTCCCCCGGCTCGTCCACATGGTGGGCCCGTCGGGCAGCGGGAAGAGCCGCTTCGCCGCCGGCCTCCCCGGCGCCGGCGAGATCGTCTCCCTCGACGATCTGCGTCAGGCCCAGGGGTCCCGGTCGGACCAGCGGGCCAACGCGGCCGTCTTCCGGGCGGGCCTGGACCGGCTCGACGCCGCCCTGGCCGGCGGCGGTACCGTGGTCTGGGATGCCACGTCCCTCAACCAGCACCAGCGCTCCTCGGTGCACGCCGTGGCGCACCGCCGTGACGCGTTGATCACACACGCGGTCCTGCTGGTCGATGAGGACGTGCTGGCCCGGCGCAACACCGGCCGGACACACCAGGTGCCGCCGGAGGTGCTCGCCGCGCAGCTCCGCCGCTTCTCCCCGCCCTACCCCGGCCAGGCACACCGCACGTGGTACGTCGGGCCGGCCGGAACCGTCGAGGACGTCGCCGGAGCACTCGACGGTGAGGAGGAGTGATGCGCACGAGCGAGGAGATCTACCACCGGGTCCGGTGGGATCCACGGTTCGATCCGGCCCGGTTCGTACTGGGCATCAACGTGCGCGGGGCCCCTCCCAAGCGGGTGCCGCTGCCCGCCTTCGTCCCCGGAGGCGATATCCCGTGGCACCGGGTGCTGTTCGTCGAAGCGGACGGCGAGGTGATCTGGGACCGGTCCGCCGGTGTGGACCGGATCGACGCCTCCGGGGCCGGCCGGGTGCGGGACCCGCGTCGGCTGCGGGCGCCGTTCTTCACGGCCAGGACACCGCACGCCTGGGATCCGGAGGCCGGGTGGCGCCCGGCGGACCGCGCGTCCCGGACGGTGCCGGCGGCCGCGGGTCTGCGAGTGCTGACCTGGAACACGCTGTGGGACCGCTACGACAGCGACCGGATCGACACCGCCCGGCGCAGGCCGCTGCTGCTGGCGGCGCTGGAACACGCCGACGCGGACGTCATCGCGCTGCAGGAGGTCGAGGCCGGTCTGCTCGCCATGCTGCTGCGGGCGCGATGGGTCCGCTCCGGCTACACCCTGGGCACCGACCCCGCCGGCAAGGACGTCGATGACAGCGGGCTGCTGCTGCTCAGCCGGGTGCCCGTACGGGAGGCGGCCTGGCACGTCCTCGGCCCGCACAAGGCCGTCGCCGCCGTCACCGTCGAATCCGCCTCCGGGCCGGTGGTGGTGGCCACCACTCACCTGACCAGCGACCACTCCGCCGACGGTCCGGTCCGGCGGCAGGAGGAGCTGGCCCGGATCGCCGAGGGGCTGGCCGGGCTGGACGGCGACGTGATCCTGCTGGGCGATCTCAACGACGGCGGGGACGGGCCGGCCGGCGTGCTGGGACTACGGGATGCCTGGACCGAGGTGCACGGACCCGATGACCGCACGCCCACGTTCGACCCGCGAGCCAACCCGTTGGCCGCGGTCTCCTCACTGTCCGGCCGGGCCTCCCGGCTGGACCGGGTACTGCTGCGCGCGGGTGGGCTGCGGCCGGCCGGGGCGGCCTTGCGGGGTGACTCGCCCGGCCCGGAGGGGCTGTTCGTGTCGGACCACTACGGCGTGGAAGTGGACCTGGCCGTCGGCCGGATCGAGCCGGTCGGGGTCCTCGACGTTCCGCCGACGGCCCGCACCGCGGTGGCCTGGATCCCGCCGGCGGAGCTGTGGCCGTCGATCCAGCGGATCCGCCGCGAACACGATCCGCAGATCCACCGCTGGCCACCGCACGTCAACCTGCTCTTCGGTTTCGTGCCGGAGTCCGACTTCGCGCAGGCAGCCCCGCTGCTCGCCGCCGTGGCGGCCGGGACCGCACCGTTCACCGCCCGGCTCGAAGGGGTGCACGCCTTCGACCATCGGGACGGCGCCACTGTCTGGCTCGACCCGGCGGCGGCCGACCCGGCTCCGTGGGCGGGGCTGCGCCACGCGCTGGAGCGGCGCTTCCCCCGCTGCCGTGGCCGCGCCGACGGCTTCACCCCGCACCTGACCTTGGGACGGACCCAGGATCCGCACCGGCTCGCCATCGATCACGCCGTCCGGCTGGGCGGCATGTCGGCGCGGGTCGGCGAGCTGGTCCTGCTCTCCCGCCGGGGTGCGGAGCCGATGCGGCCACGGGCGACGATCACCCTGGGAACGGGCGAGGTGCGGTGGCTGCCGGCGCTCGACGCGCAGGCGCCGGCCCGGCCCGGCGAGACACGCGCCGCCGGGCGGCATTCCCGGGCCCGCGCCGGCGGAGACGGCCCGCCGGCGGAGGACGGCCCCGCGGCCGCGCGGGCATCGCAGGTCGCACAGCGGCTGTCGGAGGCGCTGGGCGACGGAACCGTGCACGTCGCCGGATCGCGACGGCTGGGCTGCGCGCTGGCCGGAGCGGACCTGGACCTGGTGGCGGCGCTGCCGGGCACCGTCGACCTGGCCCGGGTCCAGGCGCGGGTGGCGGCGGCAGGCGCCACCGGGGTCCGGCAGGTGATCGGCGCCAGGGTGCCGGGCCTGCGGATGCGCGTCGACGACCTGGACGTCGACCTGGTCGTGGTCGCCACCGGGCAGCTCCCGCCCGCCCAGGCCGTGGCCCGCCGCGCCCAGCTGGGCGAGGCGGCCGCGGTGGCGTTGAGCGCGGTCAGCGACGCGGACGCGGTGCTGGCCGCGACCGGTGGCCACCGTGCCGCCTTCGCCAGGTTGGCCAGGGAGGTGAAGGCGTGGGCGGGAGCGCGCGGGCTGGACTCGGCCCCGTTCGGCGGGCTGCCGGGTCTGGCCTGGACCGTGCTGGCGGCGCGGACGGCGCGCGAGGCCGGCGCCCTTCCCGCCGGTGACCTGCTCCGGCACTTCTTCGGCACCTGGGCCGCCTGGAACTGGCGGGAACCGGTCAGCCTTCAGGCCGGCGCCGCCGCACCCCGTCCGGCCGGCTCCGGTACGACGACAGGTGGCGGCTCCGGAGCAGCGGTGTCGATCATGACTCCGACCGAGCCGGTCCGGCTCTGCACCGAGCAGGTCGGTCCCGGCGGGCGGGACCTGCTCGTCCAGGAGCTCTACCAGGCGTGGGAAATCCTGGAGGCGGCGGCGGAGACCGGCGGTGATCCCTGGCCCGAGCTGTTGTCGCCCCCGCCACTGCACCGGCGGCACGCGGCATGGGCGGTGCTTACCTTACGGACCGGGCCGGGCGAGCAGTTCGAGGCCACCTCGGGCCGCCTCCGGGGCCGGGTGCGGGCGCTGCTCACCGCCCTGGAACACGCCGGATCGGTGGACGCGCACGCCTGGCCCCGGCCGTTCGAGACCGGCCCGGGGGCGGCGCGGTACGCGATCGGGCTCGGCCGTACGCCGCCGGACGCGGCCCGGCTCGCCGAGCTCACCGGCAGATGGGTCAGGGGCCTGCCCGGCGTCGGGATCGAATGGGCGGAGTGCGGCGCGGTGCCGACGCTGCGCTGACCGGAGGGCTGCGATGGAGGTCACCAGCCCCGACGGCTGGGCGTGGGCCACCGCCGAGGGCACGGCGACACTCACCGGGCCGGGAACCGATCCCCACGGTCCCGAGGTCGAGGCGCTGATGGACTACTACCGCATCGCCTCCGGGGAGCACCCGGACTGGGAGGAGTATCGGTCGGTGATGGTGCCCGACCGTAGGGTGCTCATGGCGATGACGGTCGACCACATGTACGGCGCCAAGATCCGCTGACGGCGCTTAGAAGAATCCTCGCATGTCCAGGTCCGCGCCGGCGGCGGTGAGTAGGCCGCCCGGCCGCCGCGGACACGGCCACCGCGGCGCGCGTGCTGCCGGGCGAGCCTCGGCGGCGCGCGGCCCGCCGGCCCGGAGGCCCGGTGGCGCGGGGGATGGCCCTGCCCTTGTCGCATGGGGGCAGGGTGGAGGCGCGCGCTCCTGTGCGGAGGACGGCCCGGTGGTTCAGTGCCGTGGGGTGACCGTGAGGTCGTCGTCCGCGCCGGGAGTGGCCGCCTTGCGGCGGGCGCGGAGCGCGCGGACCCTGCCTCGGCTCGCGCACGCCGGGGAGGGGCACCAGCGTCGACGCCCCGGCGGGTCGACGAAGACGCCCCGGCAGTCGTGTTCCGGGCAGCTCTTCAGGGCCAGCCGGTCCGCGCCGGTCAGCTGGTCCACCGCCTGGCGGGCGATCCGGGCCAGGGCGTGCGCCGTCGTCGCCGGCGGTTCGCGTCGCAGCCGGTCGTCCGCGGCGAGCCGGACGGGATCGTCGTGTCCGGCCAGGAACGCGGCCAGGTCCGCCGCGGCGGCCGCGGGTGGAGGCTGCTCATCGACGGTGGCCAGCGCCAGGACGCGCAGCGTCTCCCGCAGCTTCCGCGCCTGATGAAGGTCGCCCTGATCGGGCGGCCGGGCGGGGGACAGCTCGCAGCGCTCCAGCCACTCGGCGAGGCGGTCGGACGTGGCGAGCCGCTCCACCGGGTCCGCGCTGAACGTGCGGCCTCTGGTGGCGAGCAGGTTCAACCACGTGGCGCCGCAGTCGAAGCGGAAGGCGGACCGGTCCTCCTTGGTCATGGAGTCAGTGTAACGCTCTGGTCGTTACCTCTGCTAGATTCTCGTAACGCTCAAAGCGTTACGAGAATCCGGGGCGGATACATGGTCATGGCGACGGGTCAGGCACTGCCGGAGCGGACGACACGGGCGCGACTGGATCGCGCTGGGGGAGATCGGATGCCGGACCTCCTCCGGGACGAGGCCGTCCAGCAGGAGACTCCGCCGGCACCGGAGCAGGGGGGCCGCGCGATGAGGGCGGCGGTCCGGACCGTGCTCGGGGACATCCCGCCGGAAGAGCTGGGTATCTGCGACGCCCACGACCACCTGTTCATCAGCTCTCCGGCGCTGCCGGGCCAGGGACTGGACGACGCCGGAGCCGCGCTCACCGAGCTGAACGCCTTCGCCGCGCTCGGCGGGCGCGCGGTGGTGCAATGGACGCCCTGGGGGATGGGGCCCCGCACCGAAGAACTGCCCGGCCTCTCCCGGCGGTCCGGCGTCCACGTCATCTCCGCCACCGGAATGCACCAGGCCAAGCACTACGACCAGGAGGAGCTGACGCGCGTCCACGACAGGCTGGCCGGGCTGTTCATCCACGAGCTGACCAGCGGCCCCGTGCGGGCCGGGATGATCAAAGTCGCCGGGGCCTATCACCGCCTCGACGACCACGCCCGGCACGTCATGGCCGCCGCAGCCGAGGCGCACCATGCCACCGACGCGCCCATCGGCATCCACCTGGAGGCCGGAACCGCCGCCCTGGACGTGCTCCACCTGCTGTGCCGGACACACGGGGTCGCTCCGCACCGGGTGATCCTCGGGCACCTGCACCGGTTCCCGGACACGCGGATCCACCGGCAGGCCGCCGAGGCCGGCGCCTTCCTGGCATTCGACGGTCCGTCCCGCGTGCACCACGGCACCGACTGGCGCATGATGGACAGCTTCGCGGCCCTCGCCGACGCCGGCCACGCCCGGCAGATCCTGCTCGGCGGTGACACGGTCGTCCCGGCGGCCAGGTCCAGTGCCGACGGCCCGGGAATGCCGTTCCTGCTGAGCGGCCTGCGCCCGCGGATCGAGCGCGAGCTGGGCCCCGACATCGCATCCGCGATCTTCACGGAGAATCCGGCCCGCGCGTTCGCGGCGCGATGGCGGCGGCCATGACCCGGCGCCTGATGGGGCCGCGGTCATATCCGGCGGAGAACTCTCCCCGGGGCCTGAGCCACGGGCCGCTGAGATCCGTCAGCCCTCGACGTGCTGGACGGCCCGGCCCCCGGTGACCAGACCGGGCCCGAGGGGTCAGGCTCGGCGCAGCCGCCGGATCGGAGGCGTCAGCAGCAGGGCCGCGCAGACCGCGAAGCTGGCTCCGGTGGAGACGAACAGCAGGTCCCGAGGGTTGACGATCTCCGAGACCGGCCCCACCAGCGCCTGCCCGACGGCGACCCCGGCCACCGATCCGGCCACCTCGTAGGCGGTGACCCGGTTGAGGACCTCGGGGACGACCTGCGTCTGGACGCTCGTCGACCACATCACCGACCAGAACGCCCAGGCCGTCCCGCCCAGCAACTGGCCCGCCACCAGCAGCGGCAACGGCAGTTCCAGCGCCACCGGCAGCGGGATGAACGCGAACCCGGACATGGCCACTCCGCCTGCGGCGAGCGGCCGCGCCGGCCGGAACCGGATCGCGATCAGCCCGCCGAGGACGGTGCCCGCGCCGAGACCGGCCATCACCCAGCCGTAGGCGGCGTCGCCGAGGCGGTCACCGATCAGGCGCGAGCCCAGCGGGATGTAGGGGCCGAAGACCAGGGCGCCGAAGAACACCCAGATGAGGATCACCGACCACATCCAGCTCCGGGAGCGGAACTCCGTCCAGCCGCGGCGCAGGTCGAGCATGACCGTCGAGCGCTCCTTGGCCCCGGCGGCCGGGGCGAGCCGGATGAAGACCAGGCACAGACCGCTGAGCAGGAACGTTCCAGCGTCGACGGCGTAGACGGCACCCGCGCCGGTCAGCGCCATCAGCAGGCCCGCGAGGACGGGCCCGCCGAGCTGGGTGGCCGCGTCGGCGATCTTCAGGGTGCCGTTGGCGCGCTGCGGATCCTCGGCGACGAGGGGGACCATGCTGTTGACGCCGGGCTGGAACATCGCGGCGGCCGTCCCGGACAGGAACGAGGCCGACAGCAGCAGCCAGAACGGTGGGGTCCCGGCGAAGAAGGCGACGGCCACCGCGGTCTGGGTGAAGATCCGGACGACGTCCGCGCCGACCATCATGCTCCGGGCGCCCACCCGGTCGGCGAACACCCCGCCGAACAGCACGAAGATCACGAACGGGGCGGTCCAGACGGCCAGGACATAGCCGACGCCGGACACCCCGTAGATCGCGCCGACGGCCAGCGCCGCCGCGACGGGCATCATCGCGTCACCGAGCAGCGATACCGTCCGGGCGCCGAAATACAGCGTGAAGTCCCTGGTCCAGAGCCTGGCCGGGGCGGCGGAGGACTGTTCACGGTCGAGAAGTGCGGTCATTTCCTGGGCTCCATGAGCCCCCATCCTGGACACTCCTGAAGCCGGCCACAGGCGTCCACAGTGACATCGTTAGGTACATTCGTGCCGTGAAACACCGCGTGGTCACCCTGGTCAGCCCGCCCCAGGAGATGTATCCGGTGACCAGCGCCTCGGCCGTCTTCGGCTACCACGGCCCGGACATCCCCGGGCACTACGACTTCGAGCTCTGCGCCGAGCGCCCGGGGCCCGTCCGGACGACCATGGGCGTCGACATGATCATCGAGCGTGGGCTGGAGGCCCTCGACGAGGCCGACACCCTCCTCGTCGCCGGCTGGTGCGCAGGCCCGGAGATCTCCCCGGAGCTCGGTGCGGCGGTCCTCGCGGCCCACACCCGCGGCGTACGGATCATGGCCATCTGCTCGGGGATCTACATCCCGGCGAGTCTCGGCCTCCTGGACGGCCGTGCCGCCGCCACCCACTGGGAGCTGACCGCCGATCTCGCCGCGCGCTTCCCCCGGATCCGGCCTGACGCGTCCGTGCTCTACGTGGATCACGGTGACGTGGCGACGGCCGGCGCCACGGCCACGACCGTCGACCTCTGCCTGAACCAGGTCCGGCGCGACCACGGCGCGGCCCTGGCGATGCGGATCGGCCGGCAGCTGTCGGCCGCACCGCACCGGGAGGGCGGCCAGCGCCAGTATCCCGAGCTGCCGACCACCGGCCCGGTCGCCGACTCGCTCGCCCCGCTGCTCGACTGGATCACCGCCAACCTGGACCGGCCACTGACGGTCGAGGACATGGCGGCCCGCTCCGGTCTTTCCCGCCGTACCCTCAACCGTCACTTCACCGACCAGCTCGGCGTCTCTCCCGGCCGCTGGCTGCTCAACCGCCGCATAGCCAGCACCCGCGCCCTCCTCGAGGAGACCGACCTCCCCGTCGAGACGATCGCCCAGCGCGTCGGCCTGTCCTCGGCGGTGAACCTGCGCCGCCGCTTCCACGCCGCGCTGAACACCACGCCCGCCGCCTACCGGCGCTCCTTCCGCTGACACGGCCGGGTCCGGCCCCGGACCCGGACCCGGCGGAGCGGGGATGGCTCAGATCTTCAGTGCTGACGGCCGGTCACAGCCGGGCGGCCCACTCGTCGCCCGTGAGGACGTCAGCACCCCTGGCCGGGAAGACGCGGTTGACCAGGAAGTCGTGCACGTCCGGTTCCCCGTCGGCGCAGGCGTCGCTGAGCACGGTCAGGCGGTAGTCGCGGTCGGCGGCGTCGTAGAACGTAGCGGCGACCATCGCCCCGGTCGCGACACCGGCCAGCACGATCGAGTCGACGCGCTGGGCGCGCAGGAGCCGATCGAGGTCGGTCCCCGAGAACGCGCTGGCGCGGCGCTTGAGGATGACGGCCTCGCCCGGCAACGGCTCGATGCGCGGGTGCACGAGCGTCTCGGGGGATTCTTCGTGGAACAGCGTCCCCGCCCCGCGCAAGGTGTTGATCACCTGGTTTCCCGCTGCCACATCAAGGCCTGAGGCCCGGAGCCCGAACCGTATGAAGATCACCGGGATTCCGGCGGCTCTGGCCGCAGGGAGAACCCTTTCCACGACGGGGAGCACGCCGGCGGCGAAGGGGTAGTTGTCCACGATGCCGGCCTGTAGGTCGCCGATGATGAGCGCGGTGGTGGTCATACGGATTCCTTCACTGTACGGCGTGTCATCGGCCATCCTCGCGGCCGTAACCTTGGCGCTGTTGTTGATCTAGTACGACGATAGTGGGACAGATTCGCATACGGGGCATCGGCCGCGTCGCGGGCGGCTGGAGACGCGTGCTCCTCACCTGCCGGTGATCGTCACGCGCGGTCACCGCTCCACGGACATTGATCCAGATCCTGCGTTCCGGCACCACCCCGCCGTGTCAGGCGAGCATTCGGAGAAGCTCGGCCTCTTCGGCGGCCGTGAGGCCGGAGCGGCTCACCGTGTGGCCGGACTCGCGCTGCCAGGCGAGCGTGTCGCGGGCCGTGTCGGCGACCGGGCGGATGTGCAGGCCGGCGGCCAGCGTGGCGGAGGTGTCGCGGGTCATGAAGCCGGCGTATTCGGGCAACGGCAGCCACATCGGCAGCGACCGCGGCCCCATCCACGGCTCCACCTTCTGCGCGACGAGGAACTCCTGGCCGGCCCAGACCAGCTCGGGCTCCACCTCCAGGCCCTCGGCGATCTCCGCCAGCAGCCTGCCCCTGCCGAAGGGCATGGAGATCGCGTCGTACGGCCCGGCGAGCCCCTTCTCCGCCGAATCGAGGGTCCAGGCTGCCAGATCGCGCACGTCGACGAGCTGGACGAGATCGTCGGGCGACCCAGGAGCCAGCACGGGCCCGCCACGCGCCAGCCGGTCGACCCAGTAGGTGAACCGGTCGGACTGGTCCTCCGGACCCACGATCAGCCCGGCACGCACGAGGAGCGCCCCCTCGCCGACGATCCGCTCGCACGCCACCTTGGCCGGCCCGTAGTTCTCCGGGTCGGCCTCGTCGGCGTCGGCGGCCAGCGGCTCGTGCATGACCTGGTTGGCCTCGCCGGAGTCGGAGTAGACACTGCACGACGACACGAACGTCCAGTGACCGGCACGGCCCGCGAGCTCCGCGACGGCCCGCCGTACCGAGCTCGGATGCCTGGCGACGTCGATGACGAGGTCGAACGATCCCTCCACGGGCGCCAGCCCGCCGTCCTCGCTCCGGTCGACCCGGACGAACTCGACATCCGGCGGCGGATCGCCCGCGAGCCCGCGAGCCGCGCACACCACCTCGTGCCCGCGGTCGCGCGCCTGCCGCGCGATCTCCCTGGACAGGAATCTCGTACCACCCAGAACAAGTGTCCTCATCCCCCCATCCTGACCCACCTGCCCCGCGTGAACTCCGTCCCTTCACTCCCAGCGCAAAACCGGCCCGGCCGTGACCCGGCCGTGACTGGGGCGGACCCGCCGCCCGCAGGTGGTCGGGTGCGCCGGAGAACCCCCTGACGGCCGCCGTCCCTCGCCTCCCGCCTCCCCGTCCCCACCGGGAACGTGACACGGGAGACGGAGGGACGGCACCGAGCCGGCACGGCGGTCGTGGCCGGTACGGGGTCAGCGGGTGGCCCTGATCCGGCCGAGCACGACGTCGACGGCCAGGAAGGCGAGCAGGGAGATCCCGAGCAGCGGGACGGAGACGCCCACCACGACCGCCGCCGCTCCGACGGGCAGGAGCACGGCCGGCGGCACCGCGCGCCACCCGCCGCGCCCGTAGGGGGCGGCGAAGCCCCGGGTCGGGCGGCGCTGCCACCACATCCGGTAGCCCCAGACGATCATGGAGATGAGCCCGAGGGCGAGCGCCATCAGCAGGATCTGGTTGGGCAGGCCGAACAGCACCCCCATGTGCCCGTCGATGCCCCAGCGGATCAGTTTGGCCACCAGTGGGAAGTCGTCGAAGCGCAGCTCGCCGACGACCTGGCCGGTCGCCGGGTCGACCGCGACCTGGTCGTTGCGCTGGGGCCACTCGCGGTCCATCTCCTTGACCGTGAAGGCCGCGCCGGGCTCGGCCGGCCAGACGACCTCCAGCGGCCCGGAGAGCCCGGCGCCCTGCGCCGCCGCGACGATCCGGTCGGCGTCGGCCTCGGCCGCGGGCCCGCCGCCGTGCCCGGCGTGGTCGGCGTGGTCACCGGCGGAGACGGACAGGGACGGGGTCGTCCAGCCCAGCGCGTTCTGGAGCTTGTCGACGTTCGCGCCCGCGTACGCCGACCAGGTCAGCCCGGTGGCGGAGAGGAACAGCAGGCCGACGGTGATCCACAGGCCCACCGAGCCGTGCCACGACAGGGTCCGCCGCAGGCCCGTGGCCCCGCGGTCGGGCCGGAACGTGCGGCGGCGGTGGCTCAGCCAGAGCACGACGCCGCCGAGCGCGACCACCCAGAGCCAGCTCGCGGCCAGCTCGCTGTAGAGGCGGCCGGGTCCGCCCAGGTGGAGGTGGCGGTGGAGAGTGGAGATCCAGGCGCGCACCGGGAGCGCGCCCGAGCTGCCGTAGCTCTCCAGCGCACCCCGGACCTCGCCCGTGTGCGGGTCGACGAAGACCGCCAGCCGGGTGCTCTCCGGCAGGTCCGGCACGTCAAGCAGGACCCGGGTGGTCGCGCCGGGCTCGGCGGCGGGCCGTACGGCGCCGACCGTGCCCTCCGGGTGCGCGGCCCGGGCGGCGGCGATCTGCCGCGCCAGCGGGAGCCGCTCCTGCCCGGCGGGTGCGGGGGCCGCGGTGAGCTCGGTGGCGTGGACGACCTTCTCGACCTGGAAGGAGGCGGCGTACAGCAGGCCGGTCACCGCGGCCACCAGGAGGAAGGGCGCGACGAGGACGCCCGCGTAGAAGTGCAGGCGCAGCAGCAGCGCGCGCAGCGCCGGCCAGGCGGGGGTCCGTTGTGGTTGGAGGGCGGACGGGGTCCGGACGTCGGACGTCATGAGAGTTCTCCGTTCGCGGGGGCGCGCGCGGAAGGCGCGTATCGCCCCCGGCAGGGGTCCGTTCGGGTCGGAAAAGGCCGCGACGGGCCGGCACGCGTTCGGCATGCGGACGTGCTGCATGCCGGCGTGCTGCACGCGGGCGTGCGGCCATACGGGCGCGGCGGCCCGGATCAGATGACGGAGGACCCCACCGGCGGCCCGCGCCGGGAGACGGCCGCGGCGAGCAGCCGGGTGACGGACGAGACCCGGCTCTCCCCGGAGGGCCGCGGGGCGAGGCACCGTACGGCGGGCGGCGCCCAGCACACCAGCAGGGTGAGGACCGAGGCGGCGAGCAGGCGCAGCAGCGTGGCCAGGGCGGTCTCGCCGCGCTCCAGCCAGTAGGCCGACAGCAGTGCTGTCACGACGTGGGCCAGCAACATGGACACATCCGCGGCCAGGCCGCCGTGTCCGTGACCGGGAACCGGCGGCGGCTGCACCGCGGCCGCGGAGAACAGGTGGTGCAGGCCGTACTGGGCGGCGAAGGCCGCCGTGAGCAGGGCGCCCAGGCCCCGCTGCCGCCGGGCCAGCACAAAGGCCCCGCCCGCCACGAGCACCGCCGCCCCGGCGGGCGCCGCCGCGTCGACCGCGGCGCCTCCGGCCAGCACATGCATGCCCAGGGACATCGCCACGCACACGACCGCGAACGCGATGGCGCGTAGCAGGCGCAGAGCGGGCATGCCCCTCATGGTGACAGAGATCGCCGAGTCTGCCGAGCCCGTAGATCCCTCGACGGCCGCATTGAACAAGCGATCTGAGACAGCACTGGACAAGCGACCTGTCCGATCCCCGGCGAGCCTGGTTGTGGCCTGCCTGGCCGAGGACCGCTGACCGGACCGATGCCCGGGAAGGTCACCTCGACCGGTGGCGGTGGCGATGGCGGTTACCGCGACGGTGAAGGCGGCTGAGCGGCCTGACCAAGTACGTCTAGAGCGCCATCTCCGGGTGAGCCTGTGTCGCTGCTAAGATCGACGATCTCAGATCCGCAACCTTCTCCCGATGGTCCTGAGGGCCCAAGCTGAAGCACCTGCTCCGGCTGTGGGGGAAGGCGCAAGATCTCCATTGACGGTTGGAGAGCCTTGCCATGGGTGAAATCAAGCGGATCAAGAGCGTGTCGGAATCCGGAGAACTGCGGCTGCTGACCGTGGTCAGTGCGCGGAAGGACGCCGGCAGCAGCCCGACTGGGATCGTCGGACGGAGCCTGGCACGGCAGTTGCTCGCCGTCGGTGATCGCGTGCGCGTGATCGCTGAGTCCGACCGGTTGGCCGGCTGGCCGGACACCATCAGACGCGAGCTGGTCGTCCGGGAGGCATTCCTGAACGAGAGCCACTATCCGTCCGTCCATGAGGACGACCTCGCTGCCGTCGCAGTGTCGGCACTGCGTGACGACGAGTACGTCGGCGGCACCCTTGAGGCGGTCGGCCTGCCGCTCAGCACCCTTTCTCGCGTGCGGAGCATCGCCAAGACCATCGGCCGCTCACTACGCGCCTACGACGACCGGGCGATCGAGAACGCAGACCGGTTCCGCTGACTCCTGGCCTGTGCCGCCAGTACCGCGAGCACCGTCCTCGGCCACCGCTGCGCCCAAGGGGCGGCGGGCCGCAGCGGCGAGGACGCTCTGCGTGGGTGAACCGGTCGCGCCGCTCATGCCGGCGCAGATCACCGCCGCGCCCGCCACTCACCAGGAGACGCTCTGCTCCTGACTGAACACAGGTTCACACCAAGAAGGGAATTGTCATGAAAAAAGGGATCAACTATGACACGGGCTTCCTGCCGGGAGACCACTTCACCCGCAAGGTGTTCGATGCCGAGACCGTGCGACGTGAGATGCGTGTCATCGCCGACGACCTGCGCTGCCAGGCCGTCCGCGTGTCCGGCGGCGACCCCACCCGGCTGAGCGTCGCCGCCCGGGAGGCCGCCGAGGCAGGGCTGGAGGTCTGGTTCGCGCCCTTCCCCGTTGACCTGCCCGATCACGACGCGCTGGCTCTCTACGCCGACTGCGCCGAGCGCGCGGAGGCGGTCCGGCGCGGCGGGGCCGAGGTAGTGCTCGTGACCGGCTGCGAGTACACCACTTTCGGCCACGGCTACCTGCCCGGCGACACCTACACGGCGCGCATGGACGCCATGATGGCCGACCTGGCCTGGCTGGAGTCACTGAACACGACTATGGGCCGCTTCAACGCGTTCCTCACCGAGTCGGCCGAGACCGTGCGGCCGCTGTTCGGTGGCCGGATCACCTACGCCTCGGCCCCCTGGGAGTCCGTCGACTGGGCCCCGTTCGACCTGGTGGGCGTGGATGCCTACCGCGCCGCGTACAACGCCGACACCTTCGTCGAGGAGATGCGCGGCCACTTCAAGCACGACAAGCCCGTCGTGGTCACCGAGTTCGGCACCTGCGCCTGGCTGGGCGCGGCCGAGCAGGGCGGCGCCGCGATGCTGGTGCCAGAGGGGGCGGTGCCGGACGAGGGCGAGCAGGTCCGCTACTTCGAGGAGTTGATGGACATCTTCGAGAAGGAGGGCGTGGCCGCCGCCTTCTGGTTCAGCTTTGCCGGATACGCCCTCCAAGGCCCGGCCGACCTCGGCTCCTACGGTGTCGTCAGGATGCTCGACGCGACCAGGTGGGAGCCCAAGGCGGTCTTTCACGCCATGGCCACCAGGGAGGCGCGCAGCTCACGGAAGCGCTGAGGCATGACCGGGGCCTACGGCGTCGTACTGGAGGACGGACGGCGAGCGCTGACCGGGCTGCCGGCGTCCGGCGTTGTGAAGATGCGGGCGAGCTGGTGGTCGATCAGGGCTACGGCCTGCTCGGGGGTCCGCTGTCCGAGCAGGACGCTGGACTGGATCCCGTCGGCGCCCGCCACCAGGAACGCGGCCTCGGCCGCGACGTCGACGTCCCGGGGCACCTGGCCGAGCTCCTTCGCCTGAGCGATCAGATCGGCGACCAGGTTCTCCAGCGCACGCGGCGCGTCGTGGGCGGCCTCGGCCAGAGCGGGGTCGGTCAGGAAGCGGACGAAATAAGCGACGTACACCAGGTGCCGGTTGCGCCGCTCATCGTCCAGCGGGAGCAGTTCCAGCAGTACTCCCCGCACGATCGCGTGCATGCCGGGCGCTTCGCCGAGAAGCATGAGACGCCGGCGGGCCCGCTGCTCGGCGTCGTCGTTGAGGATCTCCAGCGCTCCGAGCAGCAGCTGCTCGCGGGTGCCGAAGTAGTACTGCAGCAGCCGCGCTGACACACCGGCCTCGGCGGCGACCTGCCTCAGGGTGACGTCCTCCAGCCCGCCGCGGGTGGCCAGACGCCATACGGCCTCGGCGATCTGGCGCCGGCGGAGGTCGTGGTCCACCTGTCGTGGCATGCCGTCCCTTCCTCGCACTCGTTGTGGTGCGATCGTACCAAGGTGGTGTTATGGTTCGATCGCACCATAAAACGGCGGCGGGCGTGTCCGCGCCCGCCGTCACAGCCCTTCGGGACGATGGGAGACCGACACACATGAAGCACGTCCTCGTGCTGATCACTGGCATGCTCCTGCTGGCGCTGGGGGCACAGGGCGCCATCCGGCTGCTGGCGGACCACGACAACGCCGGACTGCTCGCATGGCTGCCCGGCGGGTTCGCGGTGTGGCTGGCGTGTTACGCGGTGGCCGCCGTCGCCGGGGCGCTCCTGGCCGGCTGGGGCAGCAGGCAGGTCAAGCACGGCAAGCGCGGCCGATGACCGGCCGCAAGGCGGCGACGGCCTGGTCCCACGGGAGTCGGCCGAGGCGTTCACCGCCGGTGAGCAGGCGGCCGTACCGCTTCCGCAGGGCAACACCCACGGCGAGCACGTCAAGTTCGGATGGCGTCCGTACGCGAGGACGCGCCTCGTCAGAGGAGACAGAAGACGTTGTCGATGAACTCGTCGTCGAAGTTGACCGGGTTGGCTGATCCCGCCGAGTAGGCCCAGCTCAGGCTGCGCTGCCCGTTCTCCGAGTGCACCGACCACGTCCGGTAGCCGGGGACCCGGCCGTCGTGCCACCAGACGTTCTTGCCGCAGCTCAGGGTGGTCCGGAAGATCCCCATTCCGGCCCACTTGGAGCCCTCGCCGGTGTAGACGAGGTTGCTCTTCATCTCGTTGAGCCAGCTCGTCCCGGTCACGTACCCGACCAGCAGATACTTGTAGAAGAGGTTGAGCTCGGGGATGGTCGAGACCATCTGGCCGCCCGCCGCCCAGCGCGAGGCGTTCTGTCCGGTGGTCTCGACCCGGGTGGAGGTGCCGGGGTTCCACCAGTAGCCGCGCAGCCGCACCGACGAGAGCGCGGTGTCGGTGGGGACGGAGGTGCCGGCCAGCTTGAACGGGCCGATCAGGTCACGGCTCATCTGGTCGGGGTAGGACCGGCCGGTGACCCGTTCGATGATCATACCGATGACCAGGTAGTTGCTGTTGGAATAGGAGTAGCGGGAGCCCGGCGTGAACAGCCGTGCGTGCCGGTTCACGATGTCCAGCAGCTGCTGGTTGGTGAACCCCTGCGTCATCGTCGTCGCGAAGTCGGGCAGGTCGTCGGTGAAGTTGTAGAGCCCGCTGGTGTGCTGGAGGAGATTCCGCAGGGTGATCTGGTCACCGCCGGTCACGTTGGACAGATACTGCGAGATGTGTGCGTTCAGCGAGACGTTCCCGGCGGCGGCGAGCCGTAGCAGCTCGGCGGCGGCGAAGGTCTTCGAGACGCTCGCGATGCGCACCCGCGCGTCCATGCCGGAGACGTCGCCGTAGTGCGCCTGGAACGTGCCGAGCGTCCCGTCCGACAGTTCGGCGATCGCCGCGCCGCCGTTGAACCAGGCGGTGTGCAGCATGGTGTTCTGCACCATGGCGCGGGCCTGGTCGGCGCCGGTCATCTCCCGGGTCATGACGCCGGCGAAGAGCGTCTGACCGTTCTCGACATACCCCTGCGCGCTGATCAGCCGGGCGCCCTTGCGCAGTGTCTTGAGGTTGAGCTGGTCGTGGTTGAGGCCGTACCACCAGCCCGGCGCCGGGCCGGAGGTGTTGCGCAACATGATCGCGTTGAAGGTGCCGTCGGCATTGCGGCTGGCGTCCACCAGCCGCGCGCCGTTCTGCCCCGCCAGGTTGTTGACCTGGGCGTCGCTACCGCCCAGCCACCACCAGAACTGCTGCGAGCTCCAGCCCGTCAGCAGCAGGTCGTACCAGCGGGCGCCGCCGCCGGCGTCGAACGGCCGCAGCTTGACGGGCCGGGCGCCGGTGGCCTGCTGCTGCGCGAGAACGAACGAGGTGTCGCCGTAGTACCACCACCAGGGCCGGGCGCCGTCACCGGTGTTGTCGACCAGCGCGACGGCGAACCGCCAGCCGTCCGCGGTCCAGTAGCGGGCGACCGAGGCGGGCCGGGTGTTGGTGTAGTTCGCCAGGCCGACCACGCCCTGGTCGGTCAGCCCGTAGTAGAGCCCCCAGGACCGCACCCAGTAGGCGCCCGTGTTCTTGACGAGGGTGGCGGTGAAGGTGAGCTGGGTGCCGGGCTGGTGGGCGATGTCGCTGACCCGCGCGCCCTGGCTCTGCGCGTAGTCGTGGATCTGCTCGATCGTCCAGCCGTTGACGGTCCACCACTGCGTCGGCGCGGTGAGGTACTGGTCGTCCCCGTAGGACTCGTTGAACGCGGCGGCGGTGCCGGCCGTCGGGGTCGCCCGCGCCATGGCGCCCGTGCCGCCCGCGGTGCGCCGCGGCGCCTCCGTCGTGGTCTTCACCAGGTGCCCGCCCGACCGGGTGTCGCCGACGACGGGGGCCTCCGGCGTCGCCCCCGCCACCCGGCCGTCCTGCTGCCCGACGACGACGCCGGGCGGGGGACCGGAGGCGGCCTGGCCGGGCACCGCAGGCGCGAGCAGGAACAGGGGTATCGCCAGCAGGGACAGCAGCCGTCGGCTCACAGGACGCACACCTCTCTCCGAGTGATAACCGCATGATCAACCAAAGCGGTCGCTTGTTCAATATCAATCGGACGCCGATCCCACGGGCCGGGCGGATCACCGGAGCCGGCGGCGTGGCCCGCGGCCACCTCCCACGGCCGAAAACACATTGCGGTGAAGGCCGGGACGCGCGACGATCCCGGCGTGAAGATGCACCCCGACCAACTGACGGTGTCACCCGAGACGGTGCGCGCGTTGGTGGATGAGCAATATCCCGAGTGGCGGAACCTGCCCATCACGGGCATCGCCGCCCGTGGGACGGTCAACGCCATCTTCCGCATCGGCGACGGCTTCACCGCCCGGTTCCCTCTGCAACCCCGCCACGTCGACTCGGCGCGGCGCTGGCTGGAGTCCGAAGCCGAGGCGGCGCGCGAGCTGGTGGGCCGCACGCGCTTTCCCACGCCCGAGCCGGTCGCGCTCGGTGAGCCCGGGGCGGGATACCCGCTTCCGTGGTCGGTGCAGACGTGGCTGCCCGGCGTCGTGGCCACCGACGAGGATCCGGGCGGATCGGTCGCGTTCGCCCACGACATGGCCGATCTCATCAACGATCTGCGTGCCGTCGACACGCGTGGCCGCACGTTCGCCGGCGGAGGCCGAGGTGGTGACCTGCGGTCTCACGACGCGTGGATGGAGACCTGTTTCAGGCACAGCGAACGGCTTCTGGACGTCCGCCGGCTCCGCCGGATGTGGGAAGACCTTCGAAGTCTGCCGCGCCACGCGGCCGACGTGATGACCCACAGCGATCTCATTCCCGGCAACGTGCTCGTGTCCGCCGGCCGGCTGGCCGGGATCCTCGACGTCGGCGGCTTCGGGCCGGCCGATCCCGCTCTGGATCTCGTGAGCGCCTGGCATCTGCTGGAGTCCGGGCCGCGGCAGGTGCTCCGCCTGGACCTCGGGTGCGACGATCTTGAATGGGAGCGAGGCAGAGCGTGGGCCTTCGTGCAGGCGATGGGGCTCGTCTGGTACTACCTCGAAACCGATCCGGCCATGAGCCGGCTGGGCCGGCGCACCCTGGAACGCATCCTGGCAGACGGCTGCTCCTCACCCGGGGAGCGGCAGCCGTGAGGGCAGCCGATGCCGTGGGTGCGGTGAAGGGCTGTAGCCGACGGCGGGCCGAAGGGGCCCCCGGACGACCGTTCACCGGCGGTCGGACGGCCGTTCACCGGCGGTCTGCTCCGCACCGCCCGGGTCGCCGTGCTCGCGCGAACCTGATGGGCGTTCCGCCCATCTAACCCGGCATGATCATAATCCTCGCGGCGGCTCTCTGGTCCTTGCCCCCCGCCCAGATCCCCAAGAACTTCCTGCTGAGCGAGAGGGCCGCCCGTACGCCCCTGTCGGAGATAGAGAAGGACGAGATCTGGTGGGAGATCAGCGACCGGCCGGGCAGGCCCTTGGAGCTGAACCCCTGCGGGCGCAAGCACGCCACGACGGCGGACCGGGCGGCCGCGCGCACCATTGTCCGCACCGACAGCGCGCCGTCGTACTCCAGCGAGCAACTCGTGATCTATCGGAACGCCGAGGCGGCCAGGACGGCCATGAGAAAGCTGCTCGCCAACGCCAAGCGGTGCGCGGCCGCGCCGTACGGCAAGCCGTACAGCTGGGCCGACGACGGGAGAACCCGGTGGGTGGTGAACCGTACGCGGCTCGCGGACGAGGCCGCGCTGCTGCGCCTCATGATGTACGACAAGCTCAACAAGGAATGGTCTCCTCTGTTGTCGGGCCTCGTGACGCGCAAGGGGAGCGCGCTGATGATCTACTCCGGCGATTCGGACGCCCTCGGCTACCCGCAGAAACAGGCCGTCAAGACCCTGCGTCGCACCGCCGCTGAAATGGCGGCGAAGGTATGCGCGCTGCCCGGAGTCTGCTGACCCTGACGGTGACCCCCGCCGCCCGCCAGAGGAGTCCGCACTTCAGCGGCCTGGCGTCTTCGACGGGGAGGTGAGCCGGGTCGGGGCGGGGGTGGTGGCGCGCCCCCTGAGCGGCGGCCACGGTGACTCCTCTGCCCGCGCCGACGAGCGTGATGAGTTCCCGCCAGTCCGTCCCACCTGCCCTCCTGTCGGTAAAGCCGCCTTACCGACAGGTAAGAACTTCGCTGTTGTTCCAGGTCACGGCGTGATCGATGCTTGATCAGCCAACGGGAACCAGAGGAGGGCTCGATGGACCACGAGCGGATCGCTCTGAGTGCCGTGTCGCCGCGCGCCGTCGAGATCATCGCCGAGCTCGACTGCGTGCTGCGGCGGGAGACGCTGGTCGATGACCGGCTGCGAGAGCTGGTGAAGATCCGTGTCTCCCAGATCAACGGGTGCGCGTACTTCCTCGGCAGGCGCTCCGCGGAGCTCCTGCGCCTGGGCGACGCCCAGGAGCGGCTCCACCAACTGGCGGGCTGGCGCGACTCCCGGCTGTTCTCCGCGACCGAGCGGGCCGCGCTGGCCCTGGCCGAGGCCATGACCCGGCTGCGGCCCGAAGGCGTGTCCGAGGAGGAGTACGGCGAGGCCGAGCTGCTGCTCGGACCTTACAACCTCGGCAACCTCATCATGACGATCTCCCTGTGCAACGCACTGGATCGCATGTGCCTGGCGGCTCGGCTGCATCCCCCGAGCTGAGCTTCCCGGTGCTACCCCCCTCGCGGCACGGATGCCGCGAGGCCGATCAGTGCTGCCCGGCTACGCGTCCGACAAGGAACGGAACAAGAATGATGTTTCAACAGACCGACCGCATGAGCAGGCGGGCGTGGGGCATGCTGCTCGTGCTGTGCGGCGCCATCTTCCTGGAAGGCGTGGACGTCTCGATGATGGGCGTGGCCCTGCCGTCGATCCAGGCGGAGCTGGCCATGTCCACCGGTGAGCTGCAGTGGGTGGTCAGCGCCTACGTGCTCGGTTACGGCGGCTTCATGCTCATGGGCGGCCGGGCCGCCGACCTGCTCGGCCGCAGACGCATGTTCCTGTTCTGGCTGGCGGTCTTCCTCGTCTTCTCCGGCCTGGGCGGACTGGCCGGCGAGGGCTGGATCCTGATCCTGTCCCGGCTGGTCAAGGGCATCGCCGCAGCGTTCCTCACCCCCGCGGGCCTGTCCATCATCACCACGAGCTTCCCCGAGGGCAGGCTGCGCAACAAGGCGCTTCTCGTCTACGCCGGTACGGCCGCCGCCGGGTTCTCCCTCGGGCTCGTCGTCGGCGGCCTGCTGACGACGATCAGTTGGCGATGGGTGTTCTTCGCCCCGGTCCTGCTGACCGCGGCGATTCTCGCCGCCGCCGTCGCGCTGGTGCCCAGGGACGAGCCGAGCGACCGTCCCGCCCAGGGCTTCGACTTCGCGGGCGCGATCAGCGTCACGGGCTCGGTGCTGCTGCTCGTCCTCGCCGTCGAGAGGGCGGCTCACGTGGGCTGGGCGCAGACGCTCCTGCTGCTGGCCGCGAGCCTGGCTCTGCTGGCCGCTTTCGTGGCCGTCGAGCGGCGGTCGCGTTCCCCCCTGGTGCGCCTGGGTGTCTTCCGGTCGGGAGCGCTGGTCCGCGCCAACCTGGGCGCGGTCCTGTTCTCCGGCTCGTTCTTCGCCTTCCAGTTCATCGCCGTGCTCTACCTGCAGCAGCTGCGCGGCTGGTCGCCGCTCGAGACCGGACTGGCCCTGCTGGCCATCGGCATCGACGCCGTCCTCGCGCCGACGCTGACCCCCTGGCTGGTCAACCGCTTCGGCAACGTGCGGGTGATCTTCGGAGGCCTGCTGCTGGCCGTGCTGGCCTACGCGCTGTTCCAGCCGATCGGCCTGGACTGGACCTACGTGGCCATGTTCCCCACCATGATCCTGCTCGGGGCGGCCTTCGCGCTGGTCTACGGGCCGCTCACCATCGCCGCCACCGACGGGATCGCCGAGGAGGAGCAGGGGCTCGCCGGCGGGCTGCTGAACACCTCCTTCCAGTTCGGCGCGGGACTGGGACTGGCAGTCGTGACCGCCGTCAGCCTCGCCGCGACCGGAGGCGACATCTCACCGCAGGGCGTACTCGACGGCTTCCACGCCGCACTGGTCGTGCCCGTCGTCGCCGCCGCCCTGGGCGCCCTCGTCATCGCCCCCGGGCTGCGCCGCAGCGGGACCCCGATCGAGCAGCACCTGTGAACCTGGAGACACCATGACTGTGAAAGTGAAGTCCTTCGCCGAGATCGAGAGCGAGTTCAACGCCTTCGTCGGCGCCATCGTCTACGCCACGATGGTCACCGTGGACGCCGAGAACCGGCCCAGGACCAGGGTCCTGATCCCCGTCTGGGAGAACGTCGACGGCCGTCCGCTCGGCTGGCTCGCCACCTACAAGACGCCCGTCAAAGCGGCGCACATCGCCGGCAACCCTCACACCAGCTTCTCCTACTGGACCCAGGGCAACAACTCCGTCGCCGTCGACACGGTCGCCGCGTGGGTCGACGACCTGCCGGTCAGGAGCCACGTGTGGGACCTGTACAAGAGGACGAGCCCGCGCGGAGCCGGCTACGACCTGGGCAACTTCTGGCGCTCGCCGGCCGACCCCAAGCTCCACGTCCTGCGCCTGACACCCTGGCGCGTCCAGGTCATCCGCGGCATGGACCTGCGTAGCAGGATCTGGCAGAGCGGCTGACCCCCGGGGCCACGTCGCCCGATGACCGGCTGGAAGAGCCGCTCATCGGGTGACGTACCGCACCGTGGGCGGGGGCGGCCCCGGCGCCGGCGAGAGCCGGCGGCGTGGACCACCGGTGTCCCGGCGCGGGGAGAGACGCGGCGGCGCGCGGTGAGGTGTCAGGCCGAGGTGGCCCGGACCGCCTCGCGGATCACGTCGGCGACCTCCTTCGGACGGGACACCGCGACGGCGTGCGAAGCGCCCGCGACCTCGACGCCGGTCGCCCCCGCCCGCTTGGCTCCGAACCGCTGGACCTCGGGGTTGATCGCCTGGTCGGCGTCGGCGATGACCGCCCACGAGGGCTTCGTCCTCCAGGCCGCCGTGCTCGCGGTCTCGGTGAACGCCGCGGCGGCCAGCGGCCGCTGCGCCACCGCCAGCACCCCGGTGACCTCGCCGGGCACGTCCGCGGCGAAGACCCGGGGGAACGCCTCGGGGGCGATCGTGAACTCGACGGCGGGCTCGGCGCCCTCCACCGGGTACGTGGTCTGCCGCAGGCTGGCCCCCAGCGGCGGCTCCGGGAACCGTCCCTGCAGCTCGGCGAGGCTCTCGCCCTCCTCGAGGACGTAGGCGGCGACGTAGACGAGACCGACGACGTTCTCCGTCGCGCCGGCCACGGTGATGATCGCACCACCGTAGGAGTGGCCGACCAGCACGACAGGGCCGTCGATCTGGGCCGCCACGGAGGCGACGTACGCCGCGTCGGAGGCCAGGCCGCGCAGCGGGTTGGGCGGGGCCACCACGGGGACGCCATGCTGCTGCAGTTCGGTGATGACGCCGGACCAGCTGGCCGCGTCGGCGAACGCGCCGTGCACGAGGACGGCTGTCGGGGTGGTGGTTTCCGTCATGGAAGCGCTCCTTGTCAGCAAGGTGTCGGTTGTTCAGTGGCGATCCAAACAGGCCGCGACGGGGGGAACGAGGCGGAAGCGTACTTCTGCCTGTGCTTCTGCCTCGTCTTCTCCCGGTGCCGCTTGCTTGGATGTGTGGTGAACGGGAGCCCCCATGTGCCGGAGCCCCGCCTTTCCCCTTTTGGAGCGATCATGATCAAGCCTGTCCTGGAACCTGCCGCGCAAGCCTTCGCCGAGGCCACGGCCCGGCCGCCGTTCCTCTTCCAGCTCCCGCCGGACGAGGGCCGCAAGGCCGTGGACGAAGTCCAGTCCGGCCCGACCGACAAGCCCGCCGTGGACGAGGAGTGGGTGACGATCACCGGTGGCCCCACCGGTGAGGTCAGGGCCCGCGTCGTCAGGCCGGCGGGCAGCACGGGCGACCTTCCCGTGATCATTTACATCCACGGCGCCGGCTGGGTCTTCGGCAACGCCCACACCCACGACCGGCTGGTGCGCGAGCTGGCGGTGGGCGCCGGCGCCGCCGTCGTCTTCCCCGAGTACGACCTGTCGCCCGAGCACCGCTACCCGGTGGCGATCGAGCAGAACTGGACGGTGGCCCGGTGGGTCGTCGCCGAGGGCGCGTCCAGGGGCCTGGACGCCACGCGCATCGCGGTGGTCGGCGACTCCGTCGGCGGCAACATGGCCGCGGCGCTGACGCTGATGGCCAAGGAGCGAGGGGGAGTGCCGCTGCGGCAGCAGGTGCTGTTCTACCCGGTGACCGACGCGTCCTTCGACACCGGCTCCTACCAGCAGTTCGCCGAGGGCTACTTCCTGCGCCGGGACGGCATGCAGTGGTTCTGGGACCAGTACACCACCGACGAGGCCCAGCGGGCGGAGATCACCGCCTCCCCGCTGCGGGCCACCACCGAGGAGCTGGCCGGGCTGCCTCCGGCGCTGGTCATCACCGCCGAGGCGGACGTGCTGCGCGACGAGGGCGAGGCGTACGCGGGCAAGCTCCGCGCGGCCGGGGTGCCGGTGACGGCCGTGCGCCAGCTGGGGATCATCCACGACTTCGTCATGCTCGACGCGCTGCGCGGGACCTACGCGGCCGAGTCGGCGATCGGGCTGGCCGTCGGCACGCTCCGCCGGGCCCTCGCCGAGAGCTGAGACGGTCCCCGGGTCGTACGGAGGGCCGCCACCACGACCGGCGGCCCTCGTACGGACCGACCCCCGACTCCAGGACGGATTCATGCCATCCACCTTCGACCTCGCCCGGATACGCCAGGCCAACGCCACCGGCCGGGTCCCGGTCGTCTTCATCCACGGCCTGTGGCTGCTGCCCACGAGCTGGGAGCGCTGGGCCCGGGTGTTCGACGAGGCGGGATTCGCTCCCATCACTCCTGACTGGCCCGTCATGCCGCCGGCCGGGGCCACGGCCGGCCGGACGGCCGGCGAGGTGGCCGACCACTTCGCGGACCTGATCGGCGGGCTGGAGCGCAGGCCCGCCGTCGTCGGCCACTCCACCGGCGGCCTGCTCACGCAGGTCCTCGCCGGGCGCGGCATGGCCTGCGCCGGCGTGGCCATCGGCCCGGCCCCCTTCCGGGGGGCGCTGCCGCTGCCGATCTCCCCGCCGCGCGTCCCCGCCCGCGCGTCGGCCGATCCGGCCGCCGGCCGCGGCGCCGTCCCGCTCACCTACGACCAGTTCCGCCACTCCTTCGCCAACGCCGTCGGCGAGGAGGAGGCCGAGTGGTTGTACGAGACGTTCGCCGTCCCCGCACCGGGCGTGCCGCCTCTCCAGGCGTCCGCCGCCTTCGACCCGTGGAGCGGGCCGGAGGTCGACGGCACCGCGGAGGATCGGGGCCCGCTGCTGCTCGTCTCCGGCGAGATGGACGCCACCGTCCCCTGGACCGTCGTCCACGCCTCCTACCGGAACCAGGTCCGCAACCCGCACCACCTGACCGAGATCATCGAGATGCCCGGCCGCGGGCACTCGCTGACCGTCGACAGCGGTTGGCGCGAAGTCTGCGGCACAGCCCTGACCTTCATCCAGCGCTTCGTGGACCCGTGACAGGATCCGCCTGCGCGACCTGGTCGAGCTCCTTGAGCACCTGGGCCGCCCGGTCGGTGTCATCGGCGGCCTCATACAGCTCCACAGCCTCCCGGAACGCCTCGCGGGCCTGCTCCACCTCCGCCAGCTGGACCAGCGCCTTGCCCAGGTTGGTCAGCGAGAGCGCCACGGCCCGGGTGATCGGGCGCCTGCGCATCTCCCGCAACGCCTGGTGGTAGTGGTCGGCGGCCTCCCGCCAGCGTCCGAGGGCGAGGTAGCCCTCACCCACCAGGTCCAGCGCCGCACCGACGGCATGGTTGACGATGGCCGGCGAGCCGCCGAAGGCGGGATCGCGCAGCCGCTCCACCAGGGCCAGGTTGTGCCGCACGGACTCCTCCACCCGGCCGAGCCGGCGCAGGCTGTTTCCCACACTGACCATGGCCTGGGCGTAGCCCTCGGTGTCCCCGGCCTCCTGGAACCACTCCGCCGCCTGCCGCGTGTAGCTCAGCGCGGTCTCCCCGCTCGGCTGGTCGTCACGGCCCCACAGCGCCCAGGTGGCGTAGGTCAGCGCCCAGCCCTGCTGCCGCACGTCGCCGATGTCGCGGGCCAGCTCCAGCGCGCGCAGGGCGGTCGCCTCCGCCTCGTCGTAGCGGGCCTGGCAGTAGGTCTGCGCCCAGGACAGGTAATTGAGATGCGTCGCCTCCTGCCCGCGCTCGCCCATGGCGCGGGCGGACCTGGCGGACAGCTCGAACACCTCGGGCCAGTGCCCCCAGTGCATCCACAGGTCCGAGAACCAGTGCATGGCCTCGGCCACCTCGACGACGCGCGCGTGCTCGCCGACGCGGGCCGCCTGCCGCAACGCCGCCAGCCACGCCTCGCCCTCCAACTGGAGCCACTCGTGCGCCTGCTGCGAGCTGTTCAGCTCGACGGGGGAGCCCCAGTCCGGCGGCGGGGCGCCGTAGTCCGGCTCGAACCAGCGTCCGGCGACCGTGGCGACCTTCAGCAGCCAGTCGTCCATGCGCCGCCGCGCCTGCCGCTGGGCCACGATGGACTCCTCATCCGACAGCCGGGCGCGGGCGAACAGCCGCACCAGGTCGTGGAAGCGGTAGCGGCCCGCGTACGGCGACTGCAGCAGACCGAGGTCGACCAGCTCCTCCAGCGCGTCCTCGGCCTCGGCCGGGCCGAGCTCGGCCAGGACCGCCGTCATCGGCACCCCGAAGTCCGGCGCCGCGGCCAGCGCCAGGCGCCGGAAGCTCTGCCGGGCCGGCGGGGAGAGCTGCCGGTACGACAGCGCGAAGGCGGCGGCCACGGACAGGTCTCCCGCGGCCAGGGATTCCACCCGCCGTCCCTCGTCGCCGAGGCGCGCGGCCAGCTGCCCGACCGTCCAGCCGGGCCTGCTCTGCAACCGGTTCCCGGCGATGCGCAGCGCCAGCGGCAGGTTTCCGCACAGGCTCGCCACCTGCGCCACCCCGTCCGGATCGGCCCCGGCACGCTCCGCGCCCACGATCGCGCGCAGCAGCGCGGCCGCCTCCCCGGTGGCCAGGTGCGCCAGTGGGACCTGGTGCACGCCTTCCAGCCCGGCCAGCGGCCGGCGGCTGGTGACCACTGTCATCACCGGACCGTCTGAGGGCAGCAGCGGACGCACCTGGCCTTCGTGCGCCGCGTTGTCCAGGATGATCAGGCATCGCCGGTCGCGCAGCAGGGCCCGGTGATGGCCCGCGCGGTCCTCCTCGTCGGCGGGGATGCGCCGCTCGGCCACCCCCAGGGCCTTGAGCAGCCGGGACAGCGCCGTCCCCGGGTCCAGCGGGACCGGATCCATGCCGCGCAGGTCCAGGTAGAAGCGGCCGTCGGGGAACAGGTCGGCCAGCTGCCTGGCGGCCCGCACCGCCAGCGCCGTCTTGCCGATGCCGGCGGCGCCGGAGACGGCGGCCACGACGGCGGCCCGCTCGTCCCCCGTGCGGGCCGCCAGTTCGCGCAGCGCGCACAGCTCCCGTGCCCGTCCGGTGAAGTCGCCCACTCCGCGGGGCAGCTCGCACGCGCCCGGCGCGGGGGCCTCCTGGCGCGGCCGTCCCGCCCGTGCCGCCTCCGACAGCGCCGCCCGCCGCGCGTCGTCGAGTCCCAGCCCTTCGGCCAGTGCCTCCACGGTGCGCCGTTGCGGGCCGCGGCTGGCCCCGCGCTCCATGTCGCCGATGGCCCGTACGCTGACGCCCGACGCGTGGGAGAGCTCCTCGATCGTCAGTTTGGCGGCGTGTCGCAAGCTCCGCAGCAACCCGCCGAACGACTCCGCCACCCGTCCCCCTCACGATTAACGTCGGCGAAGCACCCCAAACGCCGCATATCTACCCTATCCACCCGTTGAGGGCGGATGTTCTCCCGCGCGGGCCCGCGGCCGGGCCCATGCCGACGTCACTGAGCCTGCGGGCCTCCGGGAGGCGCGGCGGGGACGACGCAGGACAGGGCGCGGCGCAGGACGGCGGCGAAGGGTTCGGTGGCGCCGGGGGCGAGCCAGTGCCGCCCCGCCGCCCGGACGGCGCCGGTGACCGCGGCGGCCGTGACGAT